>JAUXUZ010000299.1 GCA_030680655.1 Phycisphaerales bacterium | reverse complement strand
GCCGCGCCGCCCGCGCCGGCTGTGCGAGGGCTGTCAACGACCAGCGTTGCGCTCGCCTCGCGCTGGCCCGCGGACCAGGGCACGACGGCGGCGCTCGCGGCGTGCTCCTGCTCGCCAAGACGCACGGTGACGCGGGTCGAGCCCGGGTTCTCCACGCTCTCGCCGAATCGACGCAGGCTTACCGTCACCGTCTGGGCTGCTTCGCTCCCCTCGACGCCAGTGATGAGCACAGGGCGCAGCGCCCGAATGCTCGTCACGGCAACATTCGAGGGTGCCCGCAGCGATGGCTCGGCGAGCACCAGGCGCACGCCGGAAGGAAGTCGCGCGAGAGGCTCACCGATGCGCCCCGTCCCTGCGCGTGCGCCCTGGGCGATGAACACGATGTCGCCGCCGGCGGCGGCGCTGGCCCGCATCGCACGATCGCTCATGATCGAGTCGCTGAGCACGCCCACAGCGCCGGGCCAGTCACTGGGCGCATCGGATGCTGAGAGTGCGTCAAGCGCACCGGAAACGCCGGCCAGGTTGCCGCTGGGGGGCGTCACCAGGGCGCGTGGGGGGGAGCCCGCGAGAACGATCCCGGCTCTGTCGCCGGCCCCGAGCGAGCCGATGACCCCTTTGCAGCGCTCGACCGCGCGGGCGAGATCGGCTTTGCCTTCTTCGGTGGTCTGCCCGATCAGGCCGTCGTCGAGCACGAACCAAACGGTCCGCCCGCCGCTGCCGTGTCCATCCTGACCTGTGACGAGCGGTCGTGCAAGGGCGACGCCGAGCGCCGCAAGCAGCAGGCACCGACAGGCCAGCAGCAACCAACGCTCAAGAGTGGTCCGGCGCCGGGTCTTGCGGTACGCCTCCAGCACGAACCGCATCGCACCCCATTCCATCGGGCGCTTGCGCCGGCGCAGAAGCAGGTGAATGATGATCGGCACCGCCACCGCGGCCAATCCAGCAGCCAGAATCCCCGCATGCAGCACGCCCAAAGTCTTCTTCTACCTTCTCTTCTCGATCCCTTGATGCCTAGATCCCTCATCCCTTCCGCTAGTGCCTCTTCTTCATCTTCGCCTGACGCGAGGCCAGGAACGCCGAGAGCGGCGGGCCCAGCCAGTCGTGCGTGTTCACAACCATGTAGTCAAAGCCCATGCCCCGTGTCACCCTTCCGACCTCATCCAGGTGCCGCTGGAGTGCCGCGAGGTACTCCTTGCGGATCGCGCGCGGGTCGATCTTGATTTCGGGCTCCCCCTCCAAGCCCAGCAGCGGCAGCTCGTCCTTGAGGTCGAAGTCGCGTTCCTGCTTGTCGAGCACCTCAACGATGATCGCATCGTGACCACGGAACTTCAGGCGGGCGAGCGCCGCCCGGATCTCCTCCGAATCCTGGAACAGGTCGCTGATGACGACCACCAGGCACCGCCCGCTCAGTTTGCCGAGCACCTGATCGACCGCGCGCCCGAGGTTCGTCGGCTTCTCGATCGGCGAAGTCGCCAGCGCACCGACAATCTGCCGCCACGTGCCCGGGGCGCTGCTGGGCCGCACCCACCGGCGGACTTCATCCGCGTAGACCACCACGCCCACGCGGTCTCCCTGCTTGAGGCAGATGCTCGCGATCGCCGCGGCTACCGCCGTCGCGTGGTCGAACTTGCTCCAGTTGCTCCGGCCGTCCAGCGCCGCCTTCGCCCCCTCGCCGCTCGCCTCGCTGAACGTCCGTGACCCGTACCGCATCGACCCCGACGAGTCGACCAGCAGCACAAGGTCGAGGTTCGTCTCCTGCTGGTACTGCTTGATGTGCAGCTTGTCGGTCCGCCCGAAGACCTTCCAGTCCAGCCGACGGAGGTCGTCCCCCTGCGCGTACGCCCGGTGCTGGGCAAACTCGACCGACGACCCCTGGTACGGCGACTTGTGCGCCCCGCTCATCACCCCTTCGACGATCGCCTTCGCCCGCAGCTCAAGGCTCCCCAGCCGGGCCAGCGTCTGGGGGTGCAGGTAGAGCTGCGCATCCACCCCCGCCAGCGCTGCCGCGTTCATTCCGTCACCCGCGTTTCCGGCCGGGGGGGGCGCGTCCATGCGGGTGGATGGTAGCGAGAACGCTCTTGAGACGGGCGGGTCCGTCGGCTGCCACAGACTCCTCCGGCTTTGCGGAGAAGTCTGTGCGTACCACACCGCGAACCGACAATCGAGCAACCGCCCGCCCCGCGAGCACGAACCGGCAATTGAAAGGACCATCCTCGTGGGCCTCTGGTTCTCCTACGTGGTGATCGTCTCGTTGCTCGGTGTGTGGCGGGTCCGGCGCGTCTCGCGCACCGTGACCACGCCCATCTGCGCCGGGTGTCGCTACAGCCTAGTCGGCCTTTCATCCGACGCCCTCTGCCCCGAGTGTGGCTCGCCCTTCCGGCAGCGCCATCGCATCAGCCGCCGCACCTACATCCTCCCGGTGCTCGGCCGCCTTCCGCTCATCTGGCTGATCTTCCTTGTGGTGCCGCCCATGTGGGCGTACGCCAACCTCATCGGCACCACGGTCAGGTACGCGAGGGTCGAGGGGTTCCGCGCCGGGTGGCGGAACGCCTCAGTCGCCTTCGGCGAGCAGATCACCTTCTGGGACTACTACGAACTCCTCGCTCCGTGCGTGCTGTGCACCGCGCTCGCCTCGATCTTCTGGCCCAGACGGGCACGATGGCTGATTGCCGCCGGCCTCTTTCTCTTCCTGGGGTGGACCAGTTGGCACAGCGTCAATTCCTGGCACAGGCACGACTATTTCGTTCGCCACCTCCCTGTCGGGTTCCTCCTCCTGTTCGCAATGTGCTCAACGACCTTCCGAGCCGTCTACCTCTACTTCCGTTCGGTAAGGGCACGAAACCGCTTGTCCAGGCAGCCATGGAGGCCGCAACCGTCGCCGACCGTACACCGCGGCACCCCTACAGATGTCTGCGCTGCGGTCAACAACCCAGCCGTTCCGGAGTCTTCCCGCTGATCTACCTCATCGTCATGGGCGGGTTCCTCGCGCTGCTCGCCAAGTTGCGTCTGACGGCAGTCGCCGCCGGTGAAGAACTCCCGATCTGCCAGGCTTGCCGCTACGACCTCAACGGCCTCGCCCTTACGGCGATCTGTCCCGAGTGCGGTGGGATCCACCGTGCCCGCGACGGAAAACAACGCGTTTGGAAGCTTGTCTCCGCGCCGTACCGGGTTCTGGTTGTCTGGTTCACGCTGTTGACCGCACCGATCGTGACCAAGACCGCGCAGGCGATCGGCGCGTGGACCAATTACTGCGCGTTCGAGCCTTCCGCCGCGGCATGGCACAACGCCTGCACCGGATACTGGGAAGCCCTCACGAGACCGAACTTCGGTACGGCTCTTTGCCTCGCCTTCCTTGCCCTTGCCACCATCTGGTGGAAGCCGGCGATTGGTTTCGCCCTTTCGCTCGTCGTCCTGGCCTATCTCGCCGTCGTCGGCTACAACGAGGCGCTCATCCGGCCTTGGGTCGTCCGCGTCGGTCACGACGGAACCAACGCTGTTGGGCCGTTAGCGATCGCGCTCCCCATTGTGCTCCTGTCCGCCGTGCTGCGCCTCGCTCTTGCGGGGGCAATCTGGATGAAAAACAGCCTGTTGACCCCGCCGCCGCGGCCAAAGTCATAAGACAACGCTCCCTATCCTTCTTCCCTTGACCACGCCCCTCCCAAACCCCCTCGGCCTCACCGCCGACCAGTTCGTCACCGCCTACCGCGGCGTCGTTCCGGGTGGCCACGTCGCCGCCCAGCAGCGCTACGCCCGCCTCTTCCGCGAGGGCGACCGCACAGGCCTCGAAGCCCAGGTCGAAGTGGGGGCCATCAACCGCCTCCACACCAGCGAGAGCGGCGAAGGCACGGTCCTCAAGTTCACGCAATGGGTCGCGGGCCGCAAGCCCGACGAGCAGCTCGAGACCGAGTCCGTCCTCATCCCGATGATCGGCAAGAAGCGCGAGCGTTCCTACACCCTCTGCGTCTCGTCGCAGGTCGGCTGCGCCATGGGCTGCGGCTTCTGCCAGACCGCCCAGATGGGCCTCATCCGTTCCCTCGAGCCATGGGAGATCGTCCAGCAGTGGTTCGCCGCCAGCGACCTCCTCCGCCAGCGACGGGCGGTTCCCAACCCACCCGCTCCCAGCGGGAGGGT
>JAUXUZ010000295.1 GCA_030680655.1 Phycisphaerales bacterium | reverse complement strand
TCGGTAATCGGTAATCGGTAATCGGTAATCGGTAATCGGTAATCGGTAATCGGTAATCGGTAATCGGTAATCGGTAGGGTCGAGCGGCGTGCTCCCGGCAGCCAGCGGCTCTCGCGCATCGGTCTCCATGCCGTGAGCCCCGAAGGGGCAGCAAGGCACTTGCGCCCTTCCAGGGCTGAAGTCGAGCGAAGTTTCAGCGCACAGCACGCAGCACGCAGCACGCAGCACGCAGCACGCAGCACGCAGCACGCAGCACGCAGCACTCGGAATTCAGCACTCAGCACTCGGCGTTCATCGCTCAGGATTCAGCCAAAAACAAACACGGGGCCGCATGTGCGGCCCCGCGTGGTTCATTCGTCACGAGAGTCGAACGCTCAGACGGCGTTCTTGAGGCCCTTGAGCGGGCGGACCTTGATGACGGTGCGCGCGGCCTTGGCCTTGACGTCCATCATCTCGCCCGGCTTGAACGGGTTGGCGCGGGTCGTGGCCTTGGTGGCGGGCTTGTAGATCGCCTGGACCTTCATCAGGCCGGGCACGACGAAGACCTTGGGCTTCTTGTCGGCGGGCTTGGCGAGGTCAACCGACATCACCTTGTGCAGCACCTCGAACACGTTGGCGACCTGCTTGCGCTGGAGGCCGGTGTGGTCGGCGAGGAGCTTGTAGAGCTCGCTCTTGCCGCGCTGCTTCGGGGCGGCGGTGATCTTGGGGGCCTTGGGGGTTGCGGACTTGGGGGCGGTCTTCGTTGCCATTGTCGGACTCCATGAAAAAGTGCAGTGCTTCGCGGCTCCTCCGCGAGCGTGGCCTATTGAACCCGCTTTTCCTACGGGTTTCAAGCGCCATCACGATTGTGGATATCGTCTTCCGCTTGAGAAACCGACAGTTTTTGGTTCCTACCCTCCGCCCGCCCCGGCCGAAGCCCAGAACGCAGGCACACACAGGCGCGGCTACAGGCGGCGGATGACGATCGCGGTCCGATCGTCGGGCACCACCGAGCCCCCCGCGAACGCCTCGGTCAGGCGGTTGATCTCAGCCAGCAGGTCGCACGCCGGCATCGTCGGGTTGCGTTGGACAACGTCGGCGATCGGGTCGAGCCCCAGGTACCGCCCGTCGGGGCTGGGGGCCTCAAAGTACCCGTCCGAAAGCAGCAAAAACGTGTCCCCGGGCCTTAATTCCAGCGGTTCGACCGGCTCGCTCTCGATCTCCGGCGCGACGCCCGCGGGCACCCCGTTCGCCGGGATCTCCTCCACCCTGCTCCCTGGTCCACCCGCTCGGACGATCACCAGCGGGGCTTGACCCGCCGAGTCGTAGGTGAGCAGCCCGGTGGGCGGATCAAGGTGCGCGAAGCAGGCGGTGACGAAGCGGCCCAGCGGCAAGTCGGCTTCGAGCTGCGCGTCGGCGAGCCGGGAGATCGTCTCCACGTCGGCGCCCAGCCTGGCCCCCATGCGGAACATCCCCCGGAACTGGGCCACGCTCAGGGCCGGGCCCACCCCGTGCCCGGTCGCATCGGCCAGCACAAACAGCAGGCCTCGCTTGCCCTCGCAGAAGGTTGACCAGTCGAGCAGGTCGTAGGTGTCCCCTCCCGTCTCCTCCGACGGGATCGACCCGGCGGCGATGTCGTACCCGGGCATCTGCGGCACCGACTGGGGGAAGCTCGACTGCTGGATATCGCGCGCGAGGTCGAGGTCGCGCTCCAGCTTCTGCTTGCGCCGCTCGGCGAGCATGAGCTTGGCACGGCGGATGGCCACCGCCCCCTGGCTGGCCAGGGCGCGGGCGAGGGCCTCGTCGGCCGCGCTGAACGCCGCGGGGTTGGCCTCGCTTCCCTTGTTGAGCACCTGGGCCACGCCCTCCAGCGTGCCGTCGAAGCTCATCAGCGGCACCGTGAGCATGCTCCGGGTGCGGTAGCCGGTCTTGCGGTCAACATCCTTGTTGAAGCGCGGGTCCTCGTAGGCGTCGGGCAGGTTGATGATCTTGCCGGTCCGGGCGCACTGGCCAGCGATGCCGCCGGCGCCCTCCGCCTTGGTTGAGAACCGGAACTTCTCAACCCCGTGCGCCTGGTGCACGACCAGGTCTCCCGTCGCCGAGTCGAATTCATAGACGGTGGCCCGGTCTGCGCCCAGCGTGTCGCGCAGGGCATCGATCACCAGCGCGAGCACCTCGGTCAGGTCGATCGACGCCGCCAGGCGCTCCATCACCATCAGCAGCCGCGTCCACGACCGGGGGTCGATCGGCGCTGCAGACGGTTCCGGGGCTGGGGGTATCGGCGGGGGTGGGTTCATCGCGATGGGGGAGAGCATACCGGAAGTTGCCGCCGACTGCACGGGACCAAAAAGAAGCCCGCGGCCTTGCGGCCGCGGGCTCGAATCAATCGAACTTCAGACGGTCAGCCGATCAGTCGTGCCAGTGCACGATGGTGGTGCCGTTGGTGCTGAAGGGGCGCAGCCAGGCGTTGGTACGCGAGGCGGCGGTGGTGTTCTCGTCGGTCTCGTCGACGAAGATCGCGCCACGGGCCTCGAGGGTCTCCACGACGTGGCGGTTGTGCACGATCTGCTTGCGGACGTAAACCGGGGCACCGTGCTGCTCCAGCGCGAGCTCGACGGCCTCGACGGCGCGGT
>JAUXUZ010000290.1 GCA_030680655.1 Phycisphaerales bacterium | reverse complement strand
GTGTTGCCCGCCGAGTAGCCTCTTCGCGTTCTCGCATTCCGCTTGTCTCAGGAGCACCGCGATGAAGAGCAAACGAGCGTTCGGAGTGATCTCGTTGATGGCGACAGTGGCGTCGCTTGGCGCCATCGTTTGGGTCGGGTGCAACCTCGTGCCCGCTCGACTTGTCGTGGTATCCACGCAGGTCGAGCCGCCCTCGGCCCGTGTTTGGCTGGGTGTCCTGGGCCTGGAGAGTGATGCGTTGGTGGCCGCCGGGGTAACATCGGGGCAGGCCTCACAGATGCTGCTTGATTTGCAGGCGCACTTTGTCGAATCGGGCGCTGCGATGGTGGCATCGATCGAGGCGCACAACGCGGCGAGACGCACCCAGGCCAACGACGATCGCATGGTTCGGGCGGGCAAATCGCCTGCTCTTGAACTGCTTGTTGCGCACAGGCAGGCGCTGGCGAGCACATCGGAGGACCGTGTGTCCCGCGTGAACAGCGCGTTCAACGCCGCGGTTGCGAGACTGCCGGTTGACGTGACTCAGCGGCTCACGCTGATCGAGTTGACTCGCGCACGTGAGGTCCCGGCCGCGTACCGGCTTGTCGAACGCACCGATGCGCAGTGGAATGCGCTGCGGGAGGCATTGGTTTCGGAGCGGCAGTTCTCAGAGCGCGGGGAATCGCCCCCGGATGCCGTACAGGCACTGCTCGCAGACATTCGCGCTGAGCCAACGACCGCCGCGAGTTTACAGCGTGTCGCCACTGTCACTGCCGCAGTCCGACAAGCGTTGCAGTGAACAACTGGCCCGAGCGGTGCCCGTGGAGGCCTGCTCGGCATACATGGAGTAGGGGCAACGCGCGCTCTATTTGCATTCGGTTTGGGTAGGCTCTGATATGGAGGCTCCTCCCATGTGCCGCAGCGTTATTCACGCCGCCACCTTGGCTGTTTCCCTCGGGTGCTTGCACACTCCTGCGCCTTCACTCGGTCAGACGATTCCTGCGAAGCCGGAGCTGACCCTCCCCCCTACCTCCGACCTCCCGCGGCTGCTTGACCTTGTTGCGCTCCGTTTGAAGGTGCAGATTGATTACGACCCTGCTAACCCGTTGCTCAAGGGGCAGCAGGTGACGCTGCGGGGTGGCGACGCGGCGAACGCCAGTGCGATCTCGGATGCTGAGCTTTGGGCCATTACCTCGCGCCTGCTTGTGCAGCGAGGCCTGACGTCTGTGCGGGCGCCTGGGTCTGCCTCGCTTACCGTGGTCAAGCTTGAAGATGCCGCACGGCTGGCGCGGTTTGAGCCGGAAGTGTCGGTCGATGGGGCCGCGCAGCCAACGGGCGACGGTGTTGCCGAGCCGGTCGCGGGGTTCAGGAATCAACCGGTGCGGCTCAGGCACGTCTCGGTGAAAGAGGCCGGCGAAGCGCTGCGGGCCCCGCAGCGCGCTGGTGGTGGCGGTGCAGCATCATCGGCCGGGCCGGTGTCAGCCACCTCGGGCGATGTGCTGATCCTTAGCGACCTCACGCCGCGCATCGAAGAGCAGTTCCTGCTGCTTCGGCAGCTCGATACCGCGGAGAACGCGACGGTTGTGCAGGTGGTTCCGCTGAACAACGTGAGCCCCGTTCAACTTGCCGCCGCGGTGGCGCAACTGGCCACCAAGCGTGAGGCCGTCAGCGGCGAGAGAATCCCCGGTGAAGTGATCCCGGCCGGTGGTGGTGCCACCACAGCGGGTAGCAGCGGCGGCGCCGGGAGCGTGATGATCGTGGCCCCGCGCCGAGTGGTTGAGCGCTGGAAACAGTTTATTGCCCTTGCTGACCTGCGGGAGTCAGTCGCCACGCAAACGTATTCGCCGCGGCTCTTTTCGGTGAAGGAGGTTGGCTCGCTGATCCAGCAGGTCGCCGGTGCGGCGGGAACCGCGACCAACGACGACCGGTTCAAGCTCATCATCGAAGAGCCGACCGGGTCGCTTATCGTGACGGCCACGCCGAGCCAGCACGAGCGGATCGCGGCGTTGATGGAGCGGCTCGACGCGGTGCCGGGTGAGGCGCGGCGGCCTGTGCGCAGTTTCATCGTGAAGAACCGGCCGGTGTCGGAGTTTGTGGCCACGCTGCAGCGTCTGATCTCCGCGGGAGTGCTCGAAGCCAGCGACCCGCTCTCCAGTCAAGCATCTATCGGCGCAGCACCATCGATGGCGACCAACGTGCCCACGCAGGCCGGCGCAACACCCCTGGTCCCCACACCCCAGCCGCAGCAGGCGCCGGCACGCCCGGCGTCGGGACAGAGCGGCGTGACCGGCAAGAGTCTCGCCCTCACGCTCGCCGCCGACGAGCCGACCAACACGCTTATCGCGGTCGGCGACGGCCGGCTCCTGGATCAGCTCGACGCCCTGATCAAGACCCTTGATGTCCGCCAACCGCAGGTGATGCTCGAAGCCGTGCTGGTCTCCCTCAGCGATAGCGACGCGACCTCGCTCGGAGTGGAGCTCGACCAGCTCACTATCAACGGATCGACGAGCCTGCGCCTCGCGTCACTGTTCGGTTTGGGCGTGCCGACGACCGGTGTGGGAGGAGGTGGTCCTAAAGGAGGTACCGCCGTCGTGCTCGATCCGGGCGACTACGCCGTTGTGGTGCGGGCGTTGCAGACGGTTACCAAGGGGCGCACCGTGTCGCTGCCCAAGGTGCTGGTGAGCAACAATCAGCGGGCGACGTTCAACTCGGTGCTTCAGCAGCCATACGCCGCGTCGTTTGTGGCGGGGAACGCCGCGACCCCGACGACCAGCTTCGGCGGTAGCTCTGACGCCGGCACACAACTGACGATCAGGCCGCAGATCGGCGACGGCGGTGGCCTGCTGCTGGATTACAACATCTCCATCAGCCAGTTCGCTGGAAGCGCTTCGAGCGCCAACCTGCCGCCACCGCGGCAAGTTACCAGCGTGCAGAGTCTGGCGACGATCCCCGACGGCTACACGGTCGTTGTCGGCGGTCTGGAGGTCACCAGCGACGGCACGTCGGCCGACCAGGTCCCCTTCTTCGGCACACTCCCGGTGATCGGCGAGCTGTTCAAGAGCCAGACGAAGTCACAGAGCAAGTCCCGGTTCTTCGTGTTCATCCACGCGTCGGTGATGCGGGACCAGACGCTTGAGGCCCTCCGCTACGTGTCGGACGTTGATGCGGGCGCCGCCTCGCTCCCCCCGTCGTGGCCGCGCACCGTGCCCCAGGTGGTCCGGTGAGCGACCCTGCCTCGCAGGACGGTTCTTCGATGGCCGGCGGCGCCGGCCTCGCCGAGTTCACCCTTGGCGTGATCAGCCCTTGGTTCCTCCAGCACATTCCTTACGCCTTTGCCCGACGCCACCTCATCCTCGCCGAGGACCGCGGCCCATCGCTCATGCTGCTGCACGCCGCGCGGACCGACCGCTGCGCACTTCACAACCTTGCGGTCGCCGCCGGTCGCCCCTGCGAACTGGCCGAAGGCAGCGCTGAGACACTCGCCGGCCGCATCGACGAGGCCTACGGCCAGCAGGCCCTCAGCACCGCCGAGTCGCTCACACCCGCAGGCGACGCTCGTTCGAGCATCCCCATCATCACCATCGAAGCGCCCGGAACGGCCGCCGAGCAGGACGAGGAAGAGCTGCTCCGGCTCGCGGCGGCGGGTGACGCCGATGTCCTCTCGCTTGAAGGCAAGGGACCCGTCGTTCGGCTGGTCGATTCGCTCCTCTTCGGGGCAATGTCACGCGGCGCCAGCGACCTGCACGTGCAGCCGCTTGCCGACGCCACGCTGATCCGCATGCGCATTGACGGCGTGCTGATCACGGCGCGGCGCATGTCCGCACGGCTCGCTTCGGCGATGGTGAGCCGTGTGAAAGTGATGGCACGCATGGATGTCGCGGAGCGACGGGCCCCGCAGGACGGCCGCGCCACCGTCACCATCGGGCGTCCACCCGCTCACCGCTCCATCGACCTCCGCATCAGCACGCTCCCGAGCGCCTTCGGCGAGCGCATGGTCATCCGCCTCCTTGATACGCAACAGGCCGGTGTGCACGCGAGCGTCGAGGCGTTGCAGATGCCCGCCGACGTGCAAGCCAACTTCCTCGACCGCGCCGGCCGTTCATCGGGCATCGTGCTCGTCACCGGCCCCACCGGCAGCGGTAAGACCACGACGCTCTACGCCACCCTCCGCTTGATCGTGTCGCGCTCGTTTACCGGGGGACGTGCCTCCGATGTCAACGTCATGACCATCGAGGACCCGATCGAGTACGACCTTGGGGCTCCCAACCCCGGCATCGGCGAGCACGCGCTGCCGATCAGCCAGACGCAGGTCGATCTGAAGAAGGGTGTGACGTTCGCGGGCGGGTTGCGGCACATCCTCCGTCAGGACCCCGATGTCATCATGGTCGGCGAGATCCGTGACCAGGAGACGGCCCGCATCGCCATCCAGGCCGCGCTCACCGGTCATCTGGTGTTCAGCACACTCCACACCAACGATGCGCCCAGCAGCGTCACCCGGTTGCTCGACCTTGGCGTCGAGCCGTTCCTGATCGCCTCGTCACTCTCGTGCATCCTCGCTCAGCGGTTGGTGCGGCTGGTTCACCCTGAGTGCATGGGGCGTGGGTGCGCAGCGTGTCTTTCCAGCGGGTACCGCGGCAGGCGGGCCATCTTCGAGCTGCTGTGCACATCCGACCCGGTGCGGAAGTTGATCGTGCAGCAGGCGGATGCGTCGGCGATTCGCACGCTGGCGCTGCAAGAGGGCATGCGGCGGCTGCAGGAAGAGGGGCGGCTGCTGGTTGAGCGCGGGCTGACGACGGCGACCGAGGTGCAGCGCGTGACCGTGGGGGTGGAGTGATG
>JAUXUZ010000285.1 GCA_030680655.1 Phycisphaerales bacterium | reverse complement strand
TGACGCGCCGGGTGTGGTGGCTGCTGCCCCAGAGCGGGCCGCCGACGGTTCTGTGCTCGGTGATCGACGAGTCGTCGTTTGTCGCCGCGGGGATCCCGGCGGCGACGTATGTCGGCTGGGCCGACATGCAGGTGAAGGTCGCGGCGATGCTGGCGGGCGTCGGGCGGCGTGTCGCGATGGAGTACTCCCCCGGCGGAGCGCTGCCGACGGCGGGGGTCGTCGATGCTGGCACGCTGGAGTTTGTGCGGTCGCAGGGTGTGGAGGTGGTTTCTTCGGCCGATGTCGTGCAGCTGTTTGCCGCGGCGTGGCGCGAAAAGGGGCTGGCAGCGCACACCAAGGCGAGCGATCTGACGCACGGTGTGATGAAGGAGGCGTGGGCGTACCTGGGGGGGCAGCTCAAGCAGCACGGCACGGTGCAGGAGCGGGTGGTGCAGAAGTTCATCACCGGGCGGTTTGATGCGCTGGGCCTTGAGTACCCCGACGACCCGATCGTTTCGGTGAACGCCAACAGCGGCAGCCCGCACTATGGGCCCGACGAACTTCACTCTTCGCCGATCACGGGGGGTGACTGGGTGCTGATGGACATGTGGTCGCGGGTGCCCGGTGACGAGCACGTGTACGCGGACATCACGTGGACGGGGTTCTGCGGGGTGCGCGGGGAGCTGCCGGCTGAGCACCTGAAGGTGTTCAACACGGTGCGGGCGGCGCGGGACGCGTCGGTTGGGGCGGCCCAGAAGGCGTGGAAAGCGAAAGAGCAGGCGGAGGGATGGCAACTCGACGAGGCAGCACGCGGCGTGATCATCGCGGCCGGGTACGGCCAGTTCATCAAGCACCGCACGGGGCACTCGCTCTCGCCCGGGGCGATGGTGCACGGCATCGGCATGAACCTGGACAACCTGGAGACGCGCGACACGCGGCGGATGATGCCGGGGACGGGGTTCACGGTTGAGCCGGGTATCTACACGCCGGCGTTTGGGGTGCGCAACGAGATCAACTTGTTTGTTGACCCGGTGAAGGGGCCGGTGGTGACCAGCTGCGTGCAGGATGAGCCTTGGTGCACGGGGTAAGCGCATGCATAAACCCGAGTCCATCCAGCGAGCAAAGGTCCGTCTGCGTAATTGGCGGATTGGGCGAACGCTTCTTCTCGCCGTTTTCAGCCTTCTCGTCGCAGGCATCGTTTCCAGCTACATGCAGGTTAGCCATTGGTGGGTCCTGCTGGTGCTGGCGATCTTCTGGGGAGTCGTTCAACCGCTCCTGCGACGGAAGGCCCCACGGGGTGTACGGTGGCTGGGGCATAATCGCGAAGTTTCGCCGCCTCCGGTTTCCCATACGTTTGAGATCACTGTTCCGTGTGAGCGGTGCGGCGACATGAATACCGGTGTAGAGGCCGCCGAGTGGAGCGGCGGCGACGGCACGACCCGTGTGTTTCGCTCGTGCGGCGTGTGCCGGCACACGCAGTGGTGGTCCGGGAGCGCGATTCCGCCACGCATCCGCCGGTGGGAGCACGCAGATGCCGTCGGGAAGTCGTGCACCGAATGCGGGTATTCGTTCGCGGCCACGCCGATCACGCCGGTGGACCGTGAGGGGAATGTGATCGTGTCGTCGCGCCGGTGCCCAGAGTGCGGGCGGCAGGAGTTCTTCAGGCAAAGAGCAGTTGAGGAGACAGCGGCGGCGAGCGTCACGCCGCCTCGGCCTCCACAATCAGCGTCGCGTTCAGCAGCAGGTTCAGGTTCAGCAGGTGCTTGAACATTTCCGCGTAGGGCGGCTCGGCGTCCGCGGGGACCTCGCCCTTGGCCTTCATCTTCGCGAACTTCGCTTTCGCCCGCTTCTGGCTGATGAGCGTGCCAAGGGCGATCAGCGGCCACATCAGCGGGGGCAAGGCGATGCTGGTGAGGCTCTGGCCGCCGGGGTGGAGGGCACGGACCTTGTACCCGCTGCGGCGGTCGTGCGGCCACTGAGAAAGCGGCCAGTGCACAAACGGGTAGAGCGACCGGCGGGTGAGGCCCTTCCAGGCGAGTTGCGAAGGGGTGGGCGTAGCGGAGAGTCGAGCTACGCCGTGGCGCGGTGCTGGAGTCGGAGGCGGATTGGGGCAGATTTCTGGCCCGGTGGTTGCGCCCCGGTCGATATCAGGCAGGTATGCCCCGCCGATTGCGCACACGGTGCGTTCAGAGCGGGTCCGCACGGGAGTTCACGATGTCCGCCCTTCAGCGTCAACGTTGGTTTGCCCGCGCTTCTCTTGTGGGTGCGGGGTTGGTGGGCGCCGCGGGAGGGGGCTTCGGCAGCGGGTGCGATCAGTTCGCGATGCCCGGTCTTGGCGACTCCCGATCGACCCCAGCGGTGGCGGCCAGCACCACAACGTACAGCACGACCGACATCGAGACGGCCGTTGTGCCGGGCGTGGCCGGTGAGCCCGACATGCGGGTCCGTCTCCGCGACTCGGGGACAACGGCGAGGGTGGGGGTGACGCCGGGTGACACGGTCTGGGTGATGCCGGCCGACGCATCGCGCCCGCCCGCGGCGCTGCGGTCGCCGGTGACGGTGGGGCTTGATGCGGCCGTGTGGACGCTGACCGACGCGGCCGGGCTGACGGCACGGTACCCGCGAACGGCGGAAGTCGAACTCGCGCCGGAGCGTGACATGCTCAGCAACGGCACGCGCGGCGTGTCGACGGTGTCGGGCAACCTGGCGCGTGCG
>JAUXUZ010000267.1 GCA_030680655.1 Phycisphaerales bacterium | reverse complement strand
CGCACGGTGATGCCGAAGGTGGCGCGGTCGGCGTCGGTCATGGTGGGGTAGCTCTGCAGGAAGTTGGTGATGGGGCGGAGCTGACGCTCAACCTCGGCGCGGGCGGCGTCCTTCGCACGGCGGGCGCCCTCGGCCGCGGCCTGCGCGGCGGTGTGGGCGGGGTAGGCGCTGTTCCACGCGAGCACGGCGTCCTTGAGCGGGTCGAGAACGGACTTGTCCAGGCCCGTGCTGCTCCACCACGCATCCACCTGCTCGAAGTACTGGGCGACGAAGGCGTCGAAGTTGCCGTCGGGTCGGGGGATGTAGTGGTAACCGGTGCGTGCCATGTGCGGGCCTCCGTGCGATGGGTCCGGGCCTCAGCGCATTGCCGCCGCCCGTCGCCGTGCGGTGCGGCGACCCTGCTCATCGGCGTGGCGACATCGCCACTTGAGCGGGATCGGTCTCCAATCGCACGGGCGCGGTCGCCGACGGCGTCGGCCCGGTCGCCCGGTTTGCGGGCTCAGTCGCCGGGTCGGCCGGCGACATCGCCGGGTGCTGCGGCGAGGGGCTGGAAGGCCGCACGGGGGGAAAAAGGCAGTTGTTGCAGCGGCAGGGCAGGTCCACGGGATGGCGGGGGTGCTACGGGCATGCGAAGGTAAGCAAAAACCGTCGTATTCGCAATCTTGTGCCTTCTGCCCTTTATTTTGTCATTTCGACCCCTCGACGCTCGCTGCTCCTGGTAACGCCAACCCGCCCGCGGATGTTCCGCAGATGGGTCGGCCGCACCCGGTTTGATTGGAGTCTGAAATGATGAAGATGCGTGGAATGATGGCAGCCGCGATCGCGGCAGCCGCAGTGTCGGGTCTCTCTGAGAAAGTAGCGGCTCAGTCGCGCTGGGACCTGCCATCCGCGGGATGGCCGGCCGCACGTTGCGTGTCGGTCAGCAACTACCTCGTCTTCCCCTGTGGTAACCTCGACCTGTTCCTCACGGCGAGGGTCCCAATGGCCGGGCTCGTCAGGTGCTGCTCAACGCTCAGCTTCACGACATCAGACACAGTGACTGTCGGCGCGGACTGCAAGTTCACATCCTGCGGCGCTGAGTGGGCGGTAAAGGTCCAGGCGTCGCACACCTTCAGCACGAGCGACGTCTACGACGGCGCTTCACCCTGCGGCTGCGTGCAACTCTACTATGAGCAGCAGTTCCGCGTGCGTAAGCAGCGCACCGTCTACACCCACTGCCCCAGCACCTTTTACAATCCGGGGGCAGCGCCGACGACCTGGACCGAGGAACGCATCATCAAGGACAAGGTGCCCGAAGGTGGCACACCCAAGCCGTACTACTACCAGAACCCCGCGGGCTGTCCCGGCTGCACGAACGGCCGCCCCAACAACCCGGCAACGCCCGCACCGCGCCTGTGGGACCCGAACATCCCCGGCGGTTTCCCAAGCCAGATCCCCAACGCACGGCCGCAGCCGGAAACCGTGCCTTGGGATCCCAACGTGCACGGGCCCGTGAACTTCGACTCGGCGATGGCCACCAACGGGTCTGACACGCAGGTCACCATCGACTTGCAGGACGCTTGGAAGCCGCGAGAGATCAGCTCCGTCCTCTCACTCAATCTCTTCGAGTGTGGATGGATCATCCAGTCATTGGAGGAACTCCGGGCGACTCCCACCAACGCCGGTGACATGAGCCGCGTGGAGGTGCTCATCGCCGACGGGGTTCGCCTGACCGGCAAGCTCGCGGACGTATCGGCAGCCCTGCTGAAGTACGCGGACGCGATGGTGAACGCGACGTCGTACGGGGACTTCAACAACGACGGCAACCGCGATGTCAGCGATGTGCAGTTGCTGCAGGACCAGATGTTGACGGGCGAGGAAACCAGCGTTCTCCGGCTGTACGATGTGAACGGCGACGGCGTCGTCAACCAAGACGACCTCACCAAGTGGTACGAACTCGTAGGCCTATGAACACGCACGAAGACACAATTCTTTATACGCGTAAGGGCCCGGCCGGTCGGAAGTCCGGCCGGGCCATTGCCTTGGCCGCCGCGCACGCAGCCGCCATCCTGCTTGTTACCGGCGCTGGGGTGGCTGCCTTCTGTCAGACGGCCGGCTCCGGCCAGCGCGACTTGTTCCCCTACGGGATGGAAGGGGGCACGCTCGTCGCGGGCGGTGCGATCGACAAGCCGCTCGGAATGATCAACAGTGTGACCACGGCACGGGCCCTGCGCGGCCTCGGCGGGCCGATCGGCACGCTGCTGACCGGCAAGACCGAACGAACCGGGCCGGGCGAACTCGACGACACCGCCCTGCTCGCCGCAACGCGCACGCTGGCGGCATCAAATCGCGAACCGCACGAGCTGCACGCCCGAGCCTGGGCCCGTACGGGCACGATCGTCCTTTTCGAGCCCGGCCCGAACGTGTGGCTAAGCGCTTCCGCGACGCTCGCACTCGGCGCGGTCGCGTGGGGGCTCCTCTTCGCGACCGTGGGTGCCGGGGTTCGCCGACTACGGAGCGCGAGCAAGAGGCGCCGCGCAGCTGCGGGCGTGTGCGAGCACTGCGCTTACCCGCGGATGGGAGCCGGCCCCTGTCCCGAATGCGGACGGGCCGCCGGACAGCCGGTAGCTGCTGACGCTGCGCGCGGCTGATTGACCTCCGGCTTTCGTGCCGCGGCCCTTCCGGCTCAACACCGCCGGAGGTCGAAGAGTCGCCGTGGCGACCTGGAGCGAACCCTCCACGCGAGCGGGTCTGTTGGGCCCCGTTACGTGGGGGCACCTGTGCGCGATGCCACCGGGATGGGAAGCGGCTGATGCTGCGCATGGCTGCTTCACTTCCGGCTTTCGTCCGCTCCGCTCCCGAGAGCACGGCCCGGCACGTTATCAAAGAAAGGCCTTGAAGGCCTTTGGTTTGAGGGTCATCGTGTGGAACGGGCAGGGTGCCGGCTCGGCCACCCAAGCGCCCTCCCTGCCGGTCGGGCCTCTGTCAACGCGGGGCGCGTTTCGTTGCACTCGTGCTTGCGCACAAGGCTCTTACCGCGTGGCCATGGTCGCTTCGCGATCCCGCCCTTGCCGCTCGGAACGCTTCCGCATGGCTTCATCCAGGATGCGTTTGCGGAGGCGGACGATCTTGGGGGTGATCTCCACCAGCTCGTCATCCTCGATGTACTCAAGGGCGGCTTCCAGCGAGAGCTTGCGGGAGCCCTTGAGGACGACCGTGGCTTCCTTCGCCGAGACGCGGAAGTTGGTGAGCTGCTTGAGGCGGGTGATGTGGAACGGCAGGTCGTTGTCGCGGTTGTGCTCGCCGATGATCTGGCCGGGGTAGACCTTCTCGCCGGGGGCGACGAAGAGGACGCCACGCTCGGAGGCGAGCTCGCAGGCGTAGCCGGTGACCTCGCCACCCTCGGTGGCGATGAGCACACCCTGCAGGCGGTGGGGCGTCTCGCCGATGGCGGGCGCGTACTTGAGGAACGAGCTGTGCATGACGCCCTCGCCCTGCGTGGCCGTCATCACGCGCGAGCGGAGGCCGATGATCCCCTTGGCGGGGATCTCGAACGTCAGCTGCGTGTGGCTGTCGGACCGGTTGTCCATGTTCTTGAGTTCCGCCTTGCGCGAACCCACCAGCTCCATCACGCTGCCGACGGCGTGGGGCGGCACGTCGATGACGAGCATCTCGACCGGCTCGTGCACGACGCCATCCACCTCGCGGGTGATGACCTCGGGCTTGCCGACGGAGAGCTCGAACCCCTCGCGGCGCATGGTCTCGATCAGGATGCCCAGGTGGAGCAGGCCGCGGCCCGAGACGGCGAACTCGTCGCCGCTGCGGCCCGGCGCGATGCGCATGGCGACGTTGGTCTGGGCCTCGCGCTCGAGGCGCTCGCGGATCTGGCGGCTGGTGACCTTGTCGCCGTCGGTGCCGCCGAAGGGTGAGTCGTTGACGCGGAAGACCATGGTGATGGTCGGCTCGTCAACGGTCACGGGCGGGAGCGAGCTGACGTGCTCGGGGTGGCAGACGGTGTCGCCGATCTCGACGGATTCGAGGCCGACGATGGCGCACAGGTCGCCGGCGTGGACCTCGTCGGTCTCGATGCGCCCCAGGCCGGAGAAGCGGTAGAGCTTGCCGACGCGGCTGTTGACCTTCTTGCCCTCGGAGCCGTCGAGGGTCTGGCGCATGCTGGTGACCTGCTGGCCGGCCTTGATAAAGCCGGAGGCGACGCGGCCGATGCCGATGCGCCCGACGTAATCGTTGTAGTCGAGGGTGGTCACCTGCATCTGCAGCGGCTTGCTCGGGTCATCCTGCGGCGCGGGGACCTTCTTGCAGATCGCCTCGAAGACGGGGCGCAGGTCGCCGGTGCGGGTGCCGGCGGCGGCCTCCATGGCCTCCTCGGGCGTGTTGAAGGCCCAGCCGTCGCGGGCGGAGGCGTAGACGATCGGGAAGTCCATGGCGAGCTCTTCAGCGCCCAGGTCGACCATGAGATCGAAGACGGCGTGCATGACCCAGTCGGGCCGGGCGCCGGTGCGGTCGCACTTGTTGACGACGACGACCGGCTGCAGGCCGGCCTCGAGCGCCTTGCTGAGCACGAAGCGCGTCTGCGGCATGGGGCCGTCGAGCGCATCAACGACGAGCAGGCAGCCGTCGGCCATGCGCAGGACGCGCTCGACCTCGCCGCC
>JAUXUZ010000263.1 GCA_030680655.1 Phycisphaerales bacterium | reverse complement strand
CGCACGTGCAGTGAACCGCCGGATCGGTGCGAGTTGACGTTCATGACCGCGTAGTCGTACGTCCACGTACCGTCGCCGTTGTCGGTCGCGCTGCTGGTGGTGATAAAGCGGCCGAACGCCTGCGCACTGGTGCTGATCGGCGCGGGGCGGACGACGATCGAGGTCTCGCCCGTCTCCCAGCTCTCGTACTTGTCCATGAACGTGTTGTTGCGCTCATGGAAGTCGGTGTAGCTGAGCGTGACACCCGCGGTATCGGCAGCGAAGTGCTCGATGGCGGTCGCCCGGTAGTTCGGCGTGGTGGCGAATGAAAGGGTCTGCGTGGAACTGCCGGAGTTCAGCGTGGGGAACGCGGCGAGCTTCCGCGTGGAGTAGTTGTTGCGGCTGTTGCCCCACTGGGCGTCGTCGGGCGTGACGACGAACGCTTCGGCATAGAACGTCGCCCCGGTCGCGGCCGGCGCCTGGAAGTCGCTGTCGAGCCCGACGCAGCGCCGGTCGATGTTGGCCGTCGAGACGGCAGGGAACAGGCCCGTCGCGTTGCCGGGGGAGAACGCACCGGTGATTGGGTTGACGTCAAAGCGGGGGCCGAGGTACGTCTGGCTCGCGTTGGTGCCAGCGCCGTAGGGGTCGGTGCAGTTGATGCCGAGCTTGCTCGGCATGGTGCCGCCGCTGACGCTGGTGACGCAGGGCCCAAAGGCCGCGTTGAAGGTGCCGTTGGCGACGGCGAAGCCGCGCTTGCCCCAGCCGAGAGCAACGTGGTGAAACTGCTTGCCCTTGGCGCGGTAAATATTCTGGAAGAGCTTGGGGTGGTTGGAGCCTGAAGACACCCACTCCATCGGGCGGTTGCCCATGTTCCACGTGTTGGTGCCAACCGCGAACGACCGGACGAGCTGGCCGTTGACGGTGGCGTTGCCGTAGGTTGACACGCCCGAGGCGCTGCCGACGAGACCGTCACACCCGTTCGCTCGCACGAACGGCGTCTCGGTTGGTTGGGCGAACGCGGGGGCACTGGCTGCGGCCAACGCGATGGCCACGCGTGAGGAAATAGACGACATGGATGGGCTCCTTGCGTTCAGCCGTGCAGACGTGGTGTGGGGCGCGGCGAGCCGGAATCGGTCGTAAGAATCCGCGCGGCGTCTGCTGGGCCGACAGCAAGAATACGCGGCCTGCCTATCGGGGGTTGCGGCTCTCTGCTGCGAGAGGAGTAAGGGTGAGCCGGAACGGAGAAAGGCGCGACGGATCGATGAGGCTCGAATCGGGCACGAACCCGGCGGCTGCGAACGAAACCGCGGTGGGGCGGTCAACCAAGAGCCTGACCGCGGCGTGCCCCTGCGTGTCGGTTCGCCATGAGCCGAGCGTGCCGGGCTCGGTCCTGAAGTAGTCGGCGATGTTCAGCGGGTGGCGGGGGTCGACCGGGTCGGCACGTACGAGGGCACCGGCGATGGGTTCACCCTCGGGCGTGATGACAAACACGGCCGCCGAACGGGTCGCCAGCGGCGCGGAGCAGGCGCTCGCCAGGCAGAGAGCGAGCAAAGCGCCTGACGCGGCAGCGAACCGCGTCAGGCGGGGGATCAGCAACGGGCTGTGCAGACCGGGGCCTGTCACTTGATAAACAGCAAGTCGCCGTAGGTGGGGACCGGCCACAGGTCGTCGGAAACCGTCAACTCGAGGGCGTCGACCGCCGCACGCAGCGCGGCCATCGCACCCCTGACGTCCGTGCGCACCTGCCTGGCGTGCTTGTAGTAGTCGCTGTCGTGGTGGTCAAGCGCCTCGGCGAGGGCGCTGATCGCGTTGGTCGTAAGGGTGACCTGCGCGACGAACGACTCCAGCGCGTTGCGCTGCTTGTCGGCGTCAACGCCAGCCGCCTCGGCCGATGCCACCGCCTGGGCCATGCGGGTCTGGTGCTGCAGGGCCGCGGG
>JAUXUZ010000259.1 GCA_030680655.1 Phycisphaerales bacterium | reverse complement strand
ATCTTGGCGTTGGGGAGCGAGGCGACGGGCGCGGTCGTGCCCTCACGTGCCACGATGTCGAACGACCAGGTGCCCGCGACGTTGTGCCCAATGATCACGCCGCCGTTCTCGGCCGAGGGGAGGCCCGCCAGGTCGGTGCGGAAGATGATCCAGTTGCCGTCGGGGGAGTAGAAGGGGCGGTAGATGGTGCCGAGTTCACGCTCGAACCCGTTCTCGAAGACGCTGGTCGAAAGGAAGGCGTCGTTAAACGACCCGACCGCGATCACGCTCAGGGGGGCGTCTGACTGGAGCACCTCGTTATAGTTGATGGCAGCGTTGTTGCCAACCGGGTCGTTTGGTGTAGACGTTGAGACCGAGCCGGTGACAACCAGGCCCGCGGCCGAGCTGACCGTCGACGACACGGTCAGGAAAGCGGTGCCGTTACCGGCGAGCGTGCCGAGGTTCCACGTGACCGTGCGGGTGCCTGCGTTGTAGCTGGCGGAACCCGTTCCGGTGCTCAAGACAGGGCTCGTGAGCGCAGGTGGCAGCACGAGGGTGACAGTGGTGCCGGCCGCGGCAAGGCCCTGCAGGTTGCTGACCTGAGCGGTGACGTCGTAGGTGGAGAGCGTTGTGGGGTTGCAGCCGGAGTTGCTCAACTGGAGCGCCACATCGGGGAACGCCACGCCGCACGGGACGATGCTGGCCCGGTTGCGCGGGTTGGGACCACCAAGGACGCTGAAGTCGTTGTTGTTGTTGTTGGTCTCGTCGCAGCCGTTGTTGCCGCGCGAGACCGACAGCGTGTTCGAGGTGTTGAGGGTTGGGCCCGTGCCCTCGAAGCGGTTGGCCGCGGTGCCGTAGCCGACAAAGTCCTTGATCAGCGGGTTGACCGGGTTAAAGGTCGTTTGGTCAAAGTCGGCCGGGTTGGTGATGCTCAGCAGCGTGGTGCCAGCAACCAGAGCAACCTTGCCGTCGTTGGCGCCAAGGGTCAGTGCAAGGGCCTGGAAGTCAGGGGTTGGCAGGGCGGGCGCAGCGGTGTTGGCACCGGCCGCGCACTCGATCAGGAAGTACTGCCCGGGAGCAAGGCTCGTAAGCCCGGAGATCGGGGCGCTGACCTGGCCAGCCGTGAAGTTGGCGGTGTTGCCGGTACGTTGGATCGTCCAGCCGGCGATGTCGATCGTCGTGGTGCCGATGTTCTTGAGCTCAACGAAGTCGTTCTTGACCGGAGCGCCGCTGTTGCCGCCGCCGCCGTAGACCTGGCTGATGACCACCTGGGCCTGGCCCGCGGCGTTGAGGAGACAAAGGGCTGTAACCGCCGACAGAATCATCGTCCGCTTCATGATCATCACTCCTGCTGGTATTGAGCTCTTGCTCGTTTCCGAGTTCACGTGTTGCGCGTTGAACGACACCCAGACCCCGATTTACACGGGGTGACCGCCGATCGTGGCGCTCGATACGATCTCTGCCCGTCCTTGGCTCCCTAAGGGTACTCGCAAACGGCCGATTCGCCCAGCGAAAAAACCCTTGATTCGTCCCGATTCGCATGTTCTTCACGCCAAACAAAGACCACTTTTCCCAGATTCGCGCCCCGACCACCCCTCCGTGGGCGGGCCTCGCACTCCTTTACTTGAGCCATGAACCTCGCGGTGATCATCCCGGCGGCCGGCGCTTCCTCACGCTACCAACTGGCTTCGGCGCAGGCGGGCGTTGACCCTGACGCGACACGCTCAAAGCTGGATGAGGACCTCGGCGGTCGGCCGGTGCTGCAGCGCACGGTTGAGCTCTTCGCCAACCACGCGGCGGTCTCAACGATCATCGTTGCGGGCCCGCACGACGAGGGACAGTTCGCCGAGTTCAAGTCGCGCTACGGCGACAAGCTGGGGCTGCTTGGCGTACGGCTGACGCGCGGCGGGCGAACGCACCGTTATGAGACGGTCGCCGCCGCGCTGGCGCTTGTTCCCGAACCGTGCACGCACGTGGCCATCCACGACGCGGCGCGCCCGTGCACGCCGGCCGATCTGATCGAGCGCGTGATCGATGCCGCCGAGCGCCACCCCGCGGTGGTGCCGGGCCTCGAGGTCGCCGACACGCTCAAGCGCGTCGGACCGCCGATCACCGAAGCGAACAAAGACCCGCTCGCGGCGATCCTGGGTGCACCGGGCGCGGCGGAGGGTGCCGGGCCCCGGCCGGTTCTGGAAACGGTCGATCGTTCAGCGCTGGTCGCGGCGCAGACGCCGCAGGTGTTTGCACGCGAGTTGCTGCTGCGCGCCTACGCGCAGGGCAACCTTGCGAGCACCGACGATGCGCAGCTGGTTGAGCGTCTGGGTGAGCGCGTGCTCGTGGTGCCGGGCGACGGGCGCAACATCAAGATCACCCTGCCGGGTGACTTGCACATGGCGCGGGTGATCTTGAACGTGCGAGCGCCCGAGCAGCGTGCTGCCCACAAGCGGTTCTGAGGCGCCGCTCGCCTCCGCGGCTCAGCGTGACTGACCGCCGCACGCCTTGATGAGCCCCAGCACGAGAACCGCCACAATTACGAACACCACGGTAACGACCACGCCGCGGGTGCGGGCGGCGGCGCTGTTGGGCTCGCTTTCTGGCGCGGGGCCGATCTTGCCCGCCGGCTCGGGGGCACCCTCGATGATCTCGCCGACGTCGACGGTGTCCCAGTCGATCGAGCCGGAGCCGGCCTTCAGCTCGCTCAGCAGCAGGCGCGCCGAGAGCAGGTCTTTGGTAAACACCAGCACGCGCGACCGGGCTGGGGTGTCGGCCCGCCATCCCGCGACGAAGCCGCCCTCGGCCTCGGCGGCGATGCCGCGCCCGCGCAGGCCGGCCGCGATCGACTCCGCGTGCCACTCGGTGTCGCACTGCACCAGCACCACCAGCTTGTCGGCTTCGCTCCCGGGCATGGGCGAGTCTATGGGCCGAGTCCCATATGCTCTGGGCGATGCCCCCGCCACTGGACCCCACGCACGTTGCTTCTGAGCCGCCGGCGCCCCTGCCCGATGCCCGCCCGCGCGACACGAACCCTGCCTCCCCAACGTTCAACGACCTTGGCGGCACGTGCCCGCTCCCTCCGGCGACTGGCAAGCCGTGGGCAAAGCACGGCGAGGAGACCGAGGAAGCGGTCTTCCTGGAGGGGCCGCGCCCGCGCCTGATCGAAACGCTGATGGCGCTGCGCGTGTTCGTTGAGTTCATCAAGGGGTTCCGCTCGCTGCACTTTGCCGGGCCGTGCGTCACGGTCTTCGGTTCGGCGCGGTTCGCCGACGACCACCCCTACTACAAGCTGGCCCGATCGATGGGCGCACGCCTGGCGCGGATGGGGTTCACGGTGATCACCGGCGGGGGGCCGGGCATCATGGAGGCCGCCAACCGCGGCGCGAAGGAGACGGGCGGTCGCTCGATCGGCTGCAACATCATCTTGCCGTTTGAGCAGAAGCCCAACCCCTACGTCGACCGCTTCATCGACTTCCGCTACTTCTTTGTGCGCAAGGTGATGCTCGTCAAGTACTCGTACGCGTTTGTGATCATGCCCGGCGGGTTCGGCACGCTCGACGAGCTCTTCGAGTCGCTCACGCTCATCCAGACGGGCAAGATCAAGTCGTTCCCGGTCGTGCTGATGGGCACCGACTTCTGGGCGCCGATGCTCACGTTCATCCGCGAGCGCCTCGCCCGCGACCACACCATCGGTCCCGGCGACGTCGATCTGCTCTACGTGACCGACTCGGTCGAGGACGCCGCCGCCTATATCGAGCAGCACGCCGTCGGCACCTTCAACCTCACACGCAGGGCCGGTTCGCGCCCCCACAGGCGCTGGTGGCTGCTGGAGCGGTGAGTCGCTATCGCGCCTCGGGCGGCGCATCGAGCACCACGGTGCCCGCGGCCGTGCTCACGGCGATGCGCCCGTCGATCGCCACCATCCGCAGCGGCGGCGAGGCGAAGACGATCGGCGTAGTCGAGAGCATCTGTGCGCCTGACGTCTCAAGCCGGTAGAGGTTCCACGCAGCCGGGTTGTTCGCGCCGGGGTCGCCCATCACCAGGCCGGAAGCGCGCTGCGGGCCGGGCGCCAGGAGCAGCGCAGCCCCGTCGACGACGGCGGGCATCACCGTTCCATCCTGCGCGTTCACCGCGTCTGCGCCCAGCAGGTTGCCCTTGCCATCGACTAGCGCCATCCCGCGCCCCGTCGCGAAGGCCACCGCGCCGGTCGCCGTCTGCCAGACGGCGATCGCGGTGCGCGCATCGAGCCGGCTCTGCACGTCGATGGGTCGGGGCGAAGCGACACCGCTGGCGGCAGACACTTCCCAGAGCGTGCGGTCGTCGCCGAGGAGGAAGAGCCGGTCGTCGAGCAGCCAGGCCTCCCAGGCGTTCGCCGCCGGGTGGCCGGTGAGCGTCCAGGCGGCCTTGGCGGTCTCCAGGTCCGCGGCGTTGATCGCGGTGATCGTGCCGCCGGCGCCGAGGATCAGGTCACCACGCGAGGTGGTGCGCATGTAGCGGACGCCCGAGAGCGGCGTCGCAACCACCGCCAGTTGTGTGCCCGAGCGGGCGTCGTGCAGCGCGATCCGGTCGAGCTTGTTGTCGGCCTGCGGCTGGGGGAACTCGCCCGCGGCGATGAGCTGCCCACCGCTCACCGTCGCGTCGGCGATGCGCGTGACCGGGAGGCGCGCGGTCCACAGGACCTGCCCGCTGTCGGCGTCGATCGCTGCGCAGCGGCCGGCCCGCTCGACCATGCAGATGGTGCGATCGTCGGTGGCGAGGACGATCTCCGCGGTCGAGCGCATCTCGCCGCCGATCACAGTCCGCTGCGGCTGCGCGCCGGCGCCGAACCGTGCGGGCGGATCGACCGGGAAGAGTGTGCCGAAAGGCTCGGTCTGCCAGGCGACTTTCCCAGAATCGGCGTCGACGCGCACGAGCCGACCGCCGTTCTGCTCCCCGACGAAGAAGAGCGCGCCGCGCGCGTCGGTCCGCACCAGCGTCCACGCGTCACCGCTGCTTTGGCTGAACCACAGCTCGGTGAGCGCGCCGGCGGCCCCTTCGGCCACCTCGCCGGCGAGCTGCCCGGGCTTGAGTCCAAAGAGCGCAACCTGCGTGCGGCGCTCGTCACCCTTGTGCAGCACGATGAACGGTGGGCTCGCGCCCACGCCCGCGCCGGAGGTTCCGCCGCTGCCCCCGGTCGCTCGGATCAGCGGCTCCATGAGCACCCAGCCGTCGATCACCTGCGCGGGGCGGTCGCCGCGCGGCGTGCCGACGCGCGGCCAGCGCCGCCCGCTGGCCGAGTCCCGCTGGATCACCGCGCGTACCTCCTCGGCGCTCAGCGGTCCGCCCGCGAAGGTCAATTGAACGAGGGGGAACCGCGCCTGGGCCCGGGCGAGCGCATCGGCGGCGGCCGCGAGCAACGAACGGTCGAGCAGGTTGCGGATCAAAGCGCCGTTGAGCTCGCCGGCGACCGCCGGATCAACCGAGCCGGCGCCGCTGCGTTCGGCGGCCTGGACGCCACGCTCAAGCGCCCGCGCCTGGGCGCGCTGGCCCTGCAGCGTGCCCCCCGCGGCGTAGCGGGTGGCGATATTCAGCCACAGCGCCGGCCCCTGCGCGGCGAGGGGGTACGTCTGTTCGAGCTTCTCAAGCCGACCGATCGGCGCTTCTGCGAGCGGGCCCATCGCGGCCAGCTCGTCTGCGAAACGCCCGTCAAACTCCGCGTACGCGCCGCGCCCCCCGGCGTTCACCGCGCGGGTCAGCCGCTCAACCGCCGCGGC
>JAUXUZ010000257.1 GCA_030680655.1 Phycisphaerales bacterium | reverse complement strand
CACCCATGCCGAGGATGCGCCCGGCGATGCGGGCGGCCTGGAACTCCTCGAGCGCATCGATCTTCTCGCCGACGCCGATGAACCGGATCGGTGCGCCCGTGACGCTCTTGACCGACAGCGCCGCGCCGCCGCGGGTGTCGCTGTCGAACTTGGTCATGATCAGCCCGTCAACCTCCAGACGCTTGTGGAACGCCGCGGCCGACTTCACCGCGTCCTGCCCGGTCATGGCGTCGACAACGAGGAAGATCTGGTGCGGGCGGACGGCCTTGTTCACCTGCTCAAGCTCGGCCATCAGGTCGTCGTTGACGTGCAGGCGGCCGGCGGTGTCGAGGATCACGGTGTCGATGTTCTTCTGGCGGGCGATCGCCACGGCCCGCTGGCAGACGCCGACGGCGACACCGACCGCCTTGCCGTACTCGGCGGTTTTGTCGAGCTCGCCGTAGAACTCGACGCGCGACGAGCCGGGGAGCGCATCGGCCTGCTGCGCGACGGTCTGGAGCTGCTCGACCGCGGCGGGGCGCTGGAGGTCGGCGGCGACGAGCATGACGCTGCGGTTGCGCTTCTTGAGCCACGCGGCGAGCTTGCCGCAGGTGGTGGTCTTTCCGCTCCCTTGCAGGCCGCACATCATGACGATGGTCGGCCCGGGCGAGGTCGCCATCACGCCGGGCCCGTCGGCCATCATGATCTCGGCGGTCTCCTGCGCGGTGGCCCCCTCGGGGACGGCGGGCGCATCGCCCAGCAGCGAAACGAGCCGGTCGTAGACGACGCCGACCATCTCCTGGCCGGGGTTGAGGCTCTTGGTGACCTCGCGGCCGACGGCGTCCTTGACGATGGCGTCGGTGAAGCTGTTGACCACGTCGAGGCTGACGTCGGCGTCGAGGAGGCTGGTGCGGACATCGGCCATCGCCTCGCGGATGTTGGCCTCGCTGAGGGTGGCGTTGCCCGAGAGCTTCCGGAAGAGGCCGTTGAACGAGTCGGTGAGCTTGTCAAACACGATCGCGCACTCCGGGCGCCCGCGAACGTTGGTCGCGGGCTCGACCGGCCAGGTGCTGTGACCGCAGCGGCGGAGGGTACGCGCGGGAGCGGCGCCGCGGTCAGCAGAACAAGGCACCCCCAGGTCCGCGGCACCCAGTCCCTCAAGCGCCGCAGCCCCCATCGCCGGTGGCCCCGTCTACATTTCCCGCGGTGACGCCCGAGCCGACCCCGAGCTCCCGTCCGTAACCGATGACCGCACGCCCTCCAGTTCGCAGGAGCCGCCGCGGCCCGATCATCCGGGCTGTGGCGGCTCTTTTCATGGGTGCCGTTTGCGCGCTTTGGATCGCCAGCCCCGGGTACGACCGGCTGACCGTTTCCGAGATGGTCGCCCTGTCACCACGCACCGCCGGCGAGATCACGCACCCCTCCGTGTTCGAGGCGGAGAGCGAGCGCAGGCACGCTACGGGTAAGTACTTCGCGTGGGGTTACTCCGAGACGTTCGCACGGACGTTTGTCGCCGGCGAGAACCGGGCTACGCCGATCGCACAACTGGTCAAGCCACGGGCGGTTGACATGACCGACGAGGAGCTCGACGCCTTTCTGGCCGCGCGGCCGCGGCCGCAACTGCCGTACTGGAGCCGCGTGGGCGAGCCAAACCCGGGCGTCACCTACCAGGCCGGAACGCAGATGCGCCCCGACTTTGTGATGCACGAGCACGCGATCGGTTGGCCGCTCCGCATGGTCGGCATGCGAGCGCGGGGTTCGCAGGCGGGCTGGAGCGACCTCGTGGCGGAGCGGGCCTTTGTCGGGACGCGCGAGCTGCGGTGGTACGAGACGCTCTATTGGGCCGTCCGCTGGCACGCCGATCAGATCTTCATCATTTGGCCGGGGCTCGCCGTCGGTGTCGCGCTGTTTGCCATTCCCGCGTTTGGTTTGATCACCATCGCGGCACGCTGGCTACGCGCGGCCGTGGCTGCCTGTCGCGTCCGCCGGGGCCTTTGCCCGGCATGCGGGTACGACCGTGCTTCGATCGGGGCAAAGGCCGCCTGCCCCGAGTGCGGCAAGGTGGCTTGATCTGCGCTGTGCCCCGTTACGTGGGGGCTCTTGTGCGTCGTGCCAACGAAACCGCCCACCCCAAATGCGTTGGATGCCTGCTTCGCAGGACTGCTTCACTTCCGGCTTTCGTCCGCTGGGCTCCCGAAAGCACGGCGTTATCAACGAGCCTGCCTCGACTGTCTCCGCGCAGGCTCGGTGACCAGGATGGTCTACTTCCTGAACTGCTTGTCCGGCAGCGGCGGCGCATCAGGCAGCGTCACGGGCTTCTCTTTGATGAGCTGCTTGAGGTGGGCGATCGCCGCGGCGAGCTGGGCATCCTCACCCTTGAACGTGGCGTGGGGCGGGTTGTCGACCACGATGTCGGGCTCGACGCCGTGCCCTTCGATGAGCCAGACCATCTGGCCCTTTTCATCGGGGCCGAAGACGCCGTACTCGCCGGCGGTGGCCAGGCCGTCATCGACCAGGCGGTTGGAGGAGGAGAGCCAGACCTCGCCGCCCCAGGTCCGCGTGCCGATCACCTTGCCAAGGCCCAGGCGCTTGAAGCCGTCGCTGAACGCTTCGCCGTCGCTGGCGGTGAACGAGTCGCAGATCACCACGACGTGGCCGCGGAAGGCCATCTGCATGTTCCACGCCTGCGAGCGACCCGCGCGCTGGTTCCAGTACATCCAGGGCTTGCGCAGCAACTGGCCGAGGATCCACGAGTCGATGTTGCCGCCGTTGTTGCGGCGGACATCGATGATCAGGCCCGAGCGGTTGAAGACGGGGTAGAAGTTCTTCGCCCACTGGGCGATGTCACCCTTGCCCATCGCTCGCAGGTGCACGTAACCGATCTGGTCGGCCGACTCTTTGTCAACGATGTGGCGGCGCTGCAGCTCCCACTGCGTGTAGCGCATGTTGCCCGCCTCGGCGGCGGAGACGGGGACGACGACCGCGTCGCGCTCGGCGCTGTCTGCGGCCTTGATGCGGATGAGCACCTGGCGGCCGACCTGGTTGCGCAGCAGGATGGCGGGGTTGGGAACGCTGAGGGTCGCAACGCCGTTGATGTGCGTAATGGTGTCGCCGACTTTGGCGTTCAC
>JAUXUZ010000249.1 GCA_030680655.1 Phycisphaerales bacterium | reverse complement strand
ATATCCAATAATGTTTCGACGGTTCTTCACCCTCGGTTCGAGGGAATCTCGGAAGGGGCTGGATGGACCCAGCGTGAATCGGTAATTCGCCCTACCTCACTGCGATCGAGGCGCCGATGGACCGAACGATCAGCCTGCCCGTGCAACAACCGACAACTCGCACGCCGCTCCGAGATCGTCCGCCGAAGTGGCGACTGCGAAGGTGGCGTGTCGTTTCGCTGGTGAGCGTCCACCTGCTGATCGTCGGGCACCTGGTTCACTACTGGATCTACGGGCGGTCGCTGACGCCTGCGGTCATGTCCGAGACGATGCGGACGATCGAACTCGGCCAGGTGACCTGTGGTGTGCTTATGTTCGCCGCGGCGATCCTCACGACTTTGCTGTTCGGGCGGTTTCTCTGCGGTTGGGCCTGCCACATGGGCGCCCTGCAGGACCTCTCAGCGTGGATTCTCCGCCGAGTCGGCTTCACTCCACGTCCCTTCAGATCGCGATGGCTCAAGTACACGCCCTTTGCGCTGGCCGCTTACCTGTTCGTCTGGCCGACGTTCAAGCGCGAGCTGGCCCTGCCGCTGACGACATGGGCCTGGCCATCGCTGCTCACGTGGCTCGGCCCGGCCGCGCCGCGACCCAACGGCTTCACGATGCAGCTCATGACCGACGACTTCTGGGCGGGTCTGCCCCGCTGGCAGGTCGCTGTTCCGTTTCTGTTGCTGTGCGGGCTCGTGAGCGTGGTGTTCATGGGGACGCGCGGCGTGTGCAGGTACGTCTGCCCGTACGGTGGCGTGCTGGACCCGATCGAGCGTCTCGCGCCGGTGACCGTTGTTGTTGATCCTGCGCTGTGCGATCAGTGCGGCTTGTGCACCAAAGCGTGTGACATGGGCGTGCGCGTGATGGAAGAGACCGGTGCCAGGGGGGGTGTCACCAGCACGGATTGCATCCGCTCGCTTGACTGCGTGTCGGTCTGTCCGCACGGAGCGCTGAGCCTTGGCCGCCTCGCGGGCCGACAGCACAGCGAGGGTCCGGTGCAGTTAAAGAAGCCACCAGCCTCCCTCTCTGCGGCGGCGGAAGTGACGATCCTCGTCCTGTGTTTCGGGACACTCATGGTGGTGCGTGGTGCCTACGACGCTGCACCACTGCTGATGTCGGTGTGCATCTCGGTGTGCGTTGGGGTGATTGCTGCATGGGTGGTCGTGCTTACTCAAAGGCCCTCGGTCAACCTGCTTGGGGCGGTCGTCAAGGAGCGCGGACGTCTGCGTTGGCCGTCGTGGTTGGTGTTTCTGCTCGCGTGCATCGCTGGAGTGCTCCTCATGCAGGCCGCGGCCGTCCGGGTGGTGTTGTGGCGTGCTGGGCAACTTGATGACAAGGTCGTTGTCGGGTGGGAAGAGGCGTCGATGGGGCGTGCCAGCCAGGAGCAACGGCTGGCCGCCAGAGCAGCGTTGGATTGCTACACGCGCGGCATGTCGATCGCCTCGGGTGGCGTCGGGCTGCTTGATACGCCTTCAGTGCAACCGCGCATGGCGTGGCTGAGCGTTGTGCTCGGCGATCTTGAGGGGGCCGAGCGCTTCATGACGGCGTCGATGGACAAGATGGGGCTGAACGACGGGGGCGTTGTGCAGCGTGCGCGGCTCTCATTGCTGCGCAACGATCGCGCTGCGGCGGTTGCCGGGCTGCGCGGTGCGGTCGAAGAACGCCCCGGCCTCTACGGCGCGACATCGATGCTGATCGGCTTGCTCTCCGACGAAGGCCGATTGGCCGACGCCGAGTCGATGCTCACCGTTGCGTCGGAGCGCCGCCCTTGGGACGCCGTGCTCCTTGCGATGCGCGGGGATGTGCTGCTTGGGCTCGGGCGCAAGACCGAGGGGGTGGCGCTGCACCGCGAGGCGGTGGCGAAGGACGGTCCGGACGCGCGGCTGCTCGCTCGCTACCTCGTTGTCGAGGCGAGCGTTGGCGACTGGTCCGCTGCGTCGGCGCTGCTCGACAAACGCTGGAAGATCGACGCACCGAGAGCAATCGCCTCCGCACGGTCGGCGGACCAGCAGCTCGCGCAGTACGGGATTGATGCCCGCCACACAGTGCGGGCCTGGCTTCACGGCAGGTCAGCGCTCGTTGAGTAGAACCCGTGAGCTCGGAAGGTGAGGCCGTCACCGCCGCGAAGGGCACTATCCTGCCACCATGGGCCTCTTCGACGGGACCTCACTTGAACGGCCGGTGACCTGCGCGAGGTGTAACCTGCGCCTTCCCGAGTGCC
>JAUXUZ010000248.1 GCA_030680655.1 Phycisphaerales bacterium | reverse complement strand
TACCCCACCTTGTCGGCCCCTTCGATGATCGAAGCCCGGTCGGCCTGCGCTTCTTGTTCGATGCGCACGGCCTCGGCGCGGGCGCCGTCGAGGAGGCGCTGGCCCTGCCGGCGCAGGTCGCCAAGGTCCAGGACGATCGCGTCCCTGGTCATGATCGCGGCTTCTGAGTTGCGCACGAGCGCCATCGAACGTTACTCCGGTGAACCACAGACGCCCGCGCTTAGACAACCAGTTCCTCGCCGCCGCCGCCACGGCCGGCGATGATGATCTCGCCGCTGTCTTCCAGCCGGCGCACGATGTCGACGATCTTCTGCTGGCTCGCCTCTACGTCGCTGACGCGCACGGGGCCCATGAACTGCATGTCCTCTTTGATGAGCGTCGCGGCACGCTCGGACATGTTCCTGAAGATCTTGTTCTTGAGGTCTTCGCTGGCGGTCTTGAGCCCCAGCGCGAGCTCGTCGTTGTCCACTTCCTTGAGGATCATCTGGATCCCCTTGTCGTCGACGAGCTTGATGTCCTCGAACACGAACATCAGCCGCCGGATCTGCTCGACCAGCTCGGGGTCGTCGGCCTCCAGCCCCTCCATCACGCTCTTCTCTGTCGAACGGTCGGCGAGGTTGAGGATCTCCGCGACCGTCGGCACGCCGCCCGCCTTCTCCATGCTCTGCATGAGCATGCTCGAGAGGCGCGACTCGAGCCCTTTCTCGACCTCCTTGATCACCTCGGGGTTGGTCTGCTCCATGTTCGCGATGCGTTTGATGACCTCGATCTGCTTCTGCAGCGGGAGCCCGGCGAGGATCTCCGCCGCCTTGTGGTGCGCCAGGTGGCACAGGATCAGCGCGATCGTCTGCGGGTGCTCATCCTGGATGAACGTCAGCAGGTTCTCGCTCTCGGCCTTCTGCAGGAAGGCGAAGGGCGTCTTCTGCACCTGCGTCTGGATCTGGGCCAGCACCTTGTCGGCCAGCTTCGGATCAAGGCTCTTGCCAAGCAGCACCTTGGCGTACTCCAGCCCGCCCTCGCTGGCGTACTGGCTCGCCATCGACATGCCGTAGAACTCGGCGACGACCGCCTCGCGGAGCGTGTCGTTCACACGCCCAAGGCCCGCGAGCTCGCGCGTGACCTCCTCCACTTGCTCGGCGGGCATCACCTTCAGCATCGAGCCCGCGGTGACGGGGTCGAGCGTCAGCAGGAGGATCGCCGACTTGGTGATGCCCTCCAGGTGAGCGGGGTCGTCGGGCAGTTTGTCTCCGGGCTTGCGCGGCATCTCAACGCTCCACGTTCAACCAGCGGTTCATGAGGCTCGCGGCGTCGAGCGGCGTCTTCTTCACGAGCTCCTCGATCGACTCGAGCATCTTCTTCGTCTTGATCTGCGACTCGCCGAGCTCGATGCCGACCATCGCCGTCGCCCCTTCGTCGGCCTCGCCGACCACGTCGTCGCCCGCCTCCATCACCGGCGGGAGGCCCGCGAGTTCCTCCGGCGAGGGGAGGTTCTGCGGCTTGGCGCTCTTGCGCACGAGCATCAGCATCATGCCCAGAGCGACGCACGTGAGCGCGCCCAGGAACGCCGTGCGGATGGTCTGGCCCGTCGCCAGCTGCGACATCAGCCCGCCGCCCGTGCCACCGATCGAGGCCATGTTCGAACCGACGCCCCCGCCGCCCCCGCCGAGCCCCGACATGCCCAGCTGCATCACCGGGATCAGGCTCACCGTGACACGCTGGATCGAGCTTGCGGCCGTCTCCACCGCCACGGTCTGCACCAGCGGGGTGAGGTCCTTCTCGATCCGCGACTTCTCCAGCAGGAACGCTTCGTCGATCTCCGTCTGCGTTGGCTCGTCGCTTGCGCCCCCACCCCCCGCAGCGCCACCGCCCGCGCCGACTGCCGCCGGGCCCTTCTTCGTTCGCACGAGATTGACCATGTACTCGCGGCTGAGCGAGACCATGACGCTCACGCGCGTGGGCATGCCGCCTGGTGCCAGCACATCCTCGAGTTTGCTGCCGAGCCCGACCTTGAGCTTCTCGGTCTCCGTGGTCTTGGTCGAGGCCGACGCCGGCCCGCCACCGCCGCCGGCGCTGATGTCCTGCGGCACGTTACTGACAACACCCGGCGCTGCAGCGCCAGAGGTTGTGGGCGCACCCTGGGCAGACTTGTCGGTCGTTTCGTCGCGGCTGGTGGACTCGGGCATGCTCACCGAGTCAGCCTTGAGGAACGTCTCCGTCTTGGTCCGCTTCACCGTGTTGTCGGCCTGAACGCTCACCGAAACGATCGAGAGCGGGTCGATGCGGCTGACCACATCGGCGACCTTGCGCTGGATGCGGTCCTCGTGCTTGGCCATGAGGTCGATGTAGCTCTCGCCGGCAGCGCCGAGCCCCTCACCCAGCGAGCCGGTTGATCGCGGAACGAACTGCTCCCCCCTGCGCTGGTCGATCACGCGCACGTCGCCCATCGCCAGCCCGGCCTTCGCGCCGCTCACCATGGCCGCGATCGCGTCGACCATGTCACGGTCCATCGGTCGGCCCTGCTTCATCAGCACGCCGACGCTTGCGGTCGCTTTGCGGAACGCCGAACCCATGCCGATCGACTCGGGGGCGTCGATCATCACCGTCGCTCGCTCAACACCCTTGAAGTTCCCGATCACGCCCGAGAGCACCTCGCACAGCGCCGCGTTCGCCAGGCGGTCGCCGTCGCGGGTGCCCATCATCCAGTTCTGCCCTTTCGCCAGCGCGGCGAAGAGTGACTGGGTGTTGTCGGGGAGCTTGCCCGCCTGCTGCAGATAGGCCAGCGCGTACATGCGCTTGTCTGGCGCAACGTACACCTTGCCGGCCTTGGTGGTGTGCTCGATGTCCGCTTCGGTCAGGGTTGTCGCAGCTGCGGCCTGCTCGGTCGGGCCCATGTCGGGCAGCAGCGGCACGAGCGAGGGCTTGCTCGACCAGAGCGCAACCAGCGCGAGCGCCATCACGCCGACCACCAGCAGCGAGCCGATCAGGGCCCGGTCCTTGCCGGACAGCCCTGCGAGTTGGCGCATGATCGTTGCCCAGGCTTGTCGAAGTGAGCCCATCGGATCCTCCGCTGCAGAAACCAGGCGCGTTCCACGCGCCGTCAAAGGTCAAGCCTCCGGCATCTCCGGCCAGCCAGCGGAGTGTGTCGGTCAAAGCTGCACGGGCGCTTGAAGAACATTGCGCACAGGCGAGCGCAAGAATTGCCGAAGCAATGAAGCGGCACACTGGCCTCTAGACTTGGCCCAATGACCGCACCTTCCCCCCCACCCGGCGAGTCCGACCAGGCGATCGAGCTATCTCTCCTGGCGCCCGCCCACAACGAGCAGGACAACGTCGAGCGTCTGGTCAACGAGGGCGGGGCGGCCCTCGCTGCTGCGGTCGGAGGGGGTGTAGGAGGCACACCGAGACGCTTCGAGTTTGTCATCGTTGATGACGGCTCGACGGACCAGACCAGGGCCCGGATCGCGGCGTTGATCCCCGGCCGGCCGTGGCTGCGCTGCGTCGCCATGACCAGAACACCGCCGGGCAGGGGAAACGGGCAGTCCGCCGCGTTCTACGCTGGCGTGCGCGCGTGCCGCGGCCGCCTTATCGCCACGCTTGACGCCGACTTGCAGAACGACCCCGCCGATCTGAAGGCGATGGTCGAGCTCATGAGCAGCACCGGCGCAGACCTTGTGCAGGGCGACCGATCGCACGCCCGCGCAGACAACGCCATCCGCAAGATTACCAGCCGCATCGGTCGGCTGTTCCGCAACCTGATCCTCGCCGACGCCGTCCGCGACACCGGGTGTTCGCTGCGCGTGATGAAACGGGAGGTCGCGCTGCAGCTCCCCCTTCAGTTCAAGGGGATGCACCGCTTCATCCCCATCACCGCCGTGCACCTTGGGTACAAGGTGGTCGAGATGCCCGTCCACCACCGTGCTCGCGTCGCCGGCGAGACCAAGTACGGCTTTGGCATCTGGCAGCGGGCCCTTCCCGGCCTGATCGACTGTTTCGCGGTCAGGTGGATGAGCAACCGGCGGCGTCCGACCGCCTCAGCCGAAATCAGTGCTGCGTTTTCCAACGGAGCAACGCGATGACCGTTCAGGGCACCAGCGAGCCCAAGAAGGGCATGAACTGGGCGCCCGCCATCGCCATGGCTGTGCTGCTCCTGCTAGGCGCATGGGTCGCCTTCGCGCCCGATGTTCCCCAGCCGCGTCCGGAAGGGGCGGAACGCGTGAAGTTGAGCATCGGCCAGGTAAAGGGTGTGCTGGAATGGACCCCCAGCCTCCCCCCCACCGGTTCATCAGCCGAACGTAAACCCGAAGCGTTCACGATCAACTACCGCGATGGGTCCAGCGCGGGGCCGCTCACCCGCGGGCAGATCGAGGCGTTGCTGGGCCCCGCCGCCGTCGAGCAGGTCACCAGCGGCGGCAGTAACTGGCTCTTCCGGGCGTTCAACGTCTCGAGCTGGTTCGGCGTCGCCTGGGTCTCGCTCGGGTTCGGCGGGCAGATTGTCTTCGGTGGACGCTGGATCGTTCAGTGGCTCGCCAGCGAAAAAGTCAAGACCAGCTCGGTACCGGTCTCGTTCTGGTGGATGAGCCTCGTCGGCAGCGTGGTGCTCTTCGCCTACTTCGTCTGGCGGAACGATGTGGTCGGCGTCATGGGGCAGACCAGCGGCGTTGTCATCTACGCCCGCAACATCCAGCTCATCCGCCGCCAGACCCGCAGAGCAGCGGCGGAAACCGCCGTCTCAGCTCCCTGACCCCCTTCAAAGGGGCCGGTGTTGCAATCAGTCCCCGGAACGGGGATGATCCCCTTATGCGGGCATTCCTCGACGGGCGGTCAATTGATGTCCCCGACGGTTCGGTCGCCACCGCGATCGCCACGGCTCGCGCTGCCGCGGGGGCGAGCGGTCGGATCGTGGTTGACATCCTCGTTGACGGGGAACGCCTCGACGACGAGGCGCTGGACGCTCCGAGCACGCTCCCAGCCGGTGACATCGAACTCAAGTGCATCTCGGCCGACCCGCGCCAGCTTGTGGCCGAGAGCTTCACAGACGTAGCGAACGCGCTCGCCAACGCCCGCCCCGTGCAGCGCGAGGCGGCCGAGGCCCTCCAGACGGGCAAACTCGATGCCGCGTTCGAGAGCCTCACGGGCGTTCTGGAGGTCTGGGATGCCGTCCACCGCGTGACCGACCAGGGGCCCGCGCTCCTGGGCGTTCCGCTCGCGGCGCTCGCGGCGGGTTCTTCCGGCGAAAGGCAGGGCGTTCAGGCCGAGCTTGCTTTGCTCTCTGACACACTCCAGCAGGTAAAGGATGCCGTCGCCACACAGGACTGGTCGACCCTCGCCGATCTGCTCAGCCACGAACTCGACGGCGCGGCCGACCGCTGGTCGAAACTGCTGCTGGCGCTCGCGCAGCGGGCAAAGGGCGGAGTGTGAGCGAAGCCTCCCGCCACCGACAGCCCGGCGCCCGCGTTCAGCCCCCTTCCAACGCGCCGGACGCAGCGCCCAATGCGCCGCCAATCACCGTCAGCCTCTCCAAGCTCGACCAGGCCATGGAGGACGCGAGCGTTGCCCTGGTGCAGCGCAAGTACTTCGCCGTCGAACGCATCTGCACCGAGGCGCTGCGGACGGCCATCGCCGCCGAGGACTTCGAACGCGCAGCGCGGATTTGCATGCCGCTGCAGGAGGCACGCCGGCTCAAGCGCCAGCTCGCGATCGACGCTGCGCACGTTGCGATCGTAAAGGACCCCGTCGCCGAGGGAATGACCATCCGGCCGGGCTGCTACGTCGTCTGCCCGCCCCGTGTGGGGGCCGAGGCCCGCACGATCCGACAACTCGCCGACGCCGCCGAGGTTCCG
>JAUXUZ010000231.1 GCA_030680655.1 Phycisphaerales bacterium | reverse complement strand
GACACTGACGCGCGTGGTGGTCTGCAGCTGACGGTCGCGAAGGAAGACGTCGCGTGCGTTGTTGGTATCACCATCGATAACCTGGGACGACTCGGACGTGAACGCCACATAACGGCCGTTGTCAGAGATCGCGGCCGCGTCGCTGGCACCGTTGTTGGCGCTGCCTCCCCAGTAGGCAACACTGATCAGTTCCGTAACCCCCGAGCCGATATCGCGGGCGTAAACCTGTGCATCCTCGGCCTGGACACACCCGACAAGGTTCTCGGAAGTCGAGATCATCACTGCGTGTGCGGCGTCGGGAGTCATGCCGGCCAGCACGCTCGCTACGCCCGTGTACGCGGTGCCCTGAGAGCCCGAAGTAGAGACCGAGGCGAGCGCCGTCGTGCCCGCCGCCATGTCGCGGACGAACACGTCGCCGCGCCCGTTGGTGTCGGCGGTGACCAGGTTCGCGGCGTTTCCGTCGAAGACCGCGATGCCTCCGTTGGCCGACACCAGGCAGACCGCTCCGATGCCACCGTCACTGGGTTGCCCGGTCGGCGAGACGCTGACGAGGGTTGTCGTCGCGAGCGTGCGGTCGCGGATGTACGCCTGCCAGCGGCCGCAGCCGCCGTTCTCCAGCGACGTAAACCCCACGTAGCGGCCGTCGGGCGACATCGCCGTGCTGTGGTCGCTGAAGCGGCCTGAGGGGCCGCCGGGGAAGATGCTGGCTTCGCTGGTCAGGCCGGTCTGGCGGTCTTTCACGAAGGTGCGGCGGTTTGCGTTGGCTCCGAACCCCACCAGGGCCGGGTCGTTGCTGCCAAAGGCGACGTACCGGCCGTCGTCGGAAACCGCGGCCCGCTCCGCCTCGTCGCTCGTGCCGTTGCTGCTCGGGTCGTAGCAAACCCCGATCAGGAATGTCTGGCCCAGTGTCCGGTCGCGGAGGAAAACGGACCGCCCGGGGTTGCCGGCCGGCGGCGCGAGGTTGCTCGCCCCGCTGGTGAAGACGACGAACCGACCGTCGGCGCTGACGGAGGGCTTGACGCAGTCTTGATCAGCCTGAACCCCGGCTGTCGACACGCTGACGCGCTCGGTGGTGTTGAGCTGCCTATCGCGGATGAAGATGTCACGCCGCCCGTTGGTATCCCCCGTCACCAGGTTGGTCGCGTCGGAGTCGAAGACGACGAACCGCCCGTCGAGCGAGGGCGACATCGCGCAGTACAGGCACCTGCCGTTGCCCTCGGTGCCGGAGATGGAGATGCTGACCCGCGACGTGGTGCCGCCGACGGTGTCGCGCACGAAGATGTCCGTCGCGTTGTTCGTGTCGCCCGCGACGAGGTTCGTTGCGGCGCTGGGGAAGGCGATGTAGCGGCCCGCCAGCGAGAGCCCCATGGAGCCGTCGAACTCGACGGGGTCGAGCCCGCTGATGTCGTCGCCCTGAGCGCCCAGCGAACTGATGCTGACACGCGTGGTGGTGTTGTCGTGCCGGTTGCGGAGGAAGACATCGGGGAAGCCGTTGGTGTCGCCCGGCACCAGGTCGGGGATGAAGGTAACGAACGCGACAAACCAGCCGTCGGCGGAGACCGTCGCCAACCCCGTCGTGGGCAGGCCCGCACCGTCGCCGATCGCGCCCGAGGAGTTCCGGCTGATCAGTGTCGTCGTTTGCGCAGAGCACATAGCCACGACGACGCTGGCGATCGCGCCACCAAGTACACCCGACAGCAATGGACGCATGACGATCTCCCACTTGGCCGCGAGCGCCGCAATAACCTCCGGCAGGAGCGCGCAAGGGCGATCGCAGCACCAGTGCACTATACCGCAAACGACGGGTTCCGCTAGGAAAACTCCGGCGGCTTGCGGTCTTGGGCGGCGGCTGCCGACGCACCGCCACCGAACATTCCTAACAAACGACGCACGGCCGGGCCCGGTGGCACACTATCCGCCGATAACAGGTTGTACGTCCAACGACACTCACGACGCCGACCATTGATGCTCGTCAGCACCCCGCGAAGAACTGATCGATGAAGACGATGAAGTCGTTGTTGTCGAACACACCGTCGGTGCCGGGGACACCGCCCTGCGCGCCGCGGTCGGCCAGGGGGTTCTGGGTGAAAAAGTAGTCGATGAAGACGATGAAGTCGTTGTTGTCGAGTTGGGCGTCAGCGCCCGGCGCGCCGCCTTGCACGCCGATGTCGGGTGGGCAGGCAACGGCGTTGCCGGTGCGGAAGGCGACCCGCGTGAGGTTACCGAACGAAAGGTGGCTGTACTCGACCTCCGCCGAGGGTGGGCTCACCACCCGCTGGGCGAAGTACCACGTCGCGTAGTAGTCGGTGTTGGGCTGCAGCGCACCCGCGGGGATCGTGCGCGTCGGTGTGGGTGCGCCGATGGTTGTCAGGCTGGACCACGCCGTTGGGCCCAGCAGCGTGCCAAACCGCAAGTTGACGCTCAGCCCGCTCAACTGCCCGTTGCCCGGTGGCGTAACCGTAAACATGTTCACCACAACAGCGCGCGGCTGCGCCGGGTTCATCCCCAGAAGCCCGGTGTACGAAGCGGGGGTGAACGCGGGTACCTGGCTCGGCCACACACCCGCTGCATAGGGCTGCTGCTTGGTGTAGACGTTTGCGAACTCGTTGTCGTCTTCGTCGATTCCGGCGATGGTGAACTGGTACAGGCCGGTCGGCCACGCCGCCATGAGCGCTTCGCGCGTCGGGTAGACCTCGTTGGGGGTGTAGTAGAACGAGCTGGTTGTGTCGAGGTTCACCATCGTCCCGCTCGGCTTCTCGACCCACGCCTCTTCGACGCCAGAAGGTGGCTGCGAGTTGGGGAACGAGACCGCGGCGGTAAAGTCGTGGGCCGTCGAGGTCGTCGGTGGTGAGGTGCTCGTTTGCAGGTACGTCGATTGGTACTGGAACGTGAGGCCGCTGAGCTGTGCCGACGCCGTGCTGCCGATCGCTGCGAGGCTCCCGATCGCCGCCGCAGCGATGACCGCGGGAGCGCGAAGAACATGCGACAATCGCTGGTTGAGTGCGGGTAAGTTCATCCTGACAACATACCTCAATGACCCGGTGCGCAGCAAGGAATCTTCTTCTCATGCCGAAGAAACCGGTGGCGGACCTGCCGCGGCCCGTGCGATTCCGCTGATTCAACCGGCTTCAGGAACGAACAAACCCCGGCGCGGGCCGGGGCTTGTGGTGAAACTGGGAAAAGTTACGAACCCACCGAAACCCGTCGCTCACGCTCAGGGCTCGTTGATGCCGCCGCTTACTTTGCCTTGAACGTGCTCTTGAACGCCGTGATGGCGTCGGTCAGCGGCTTGTCCACAGCCTTGATGTCGCGCTTGCTGGCGAGCTCATCGCGGACGGCCTTGCCCAGGCCGCGCATGTACTCCAGCAGGCCCTTCTCGAACGCCGTGACCGACGAAACGGGCAGGTCATCCATCAGGCCCTTGCTGGCGGCGAAGATCGAGATCACCTGGTCGATGACCTCCATGGGCTTGTACTGCGGCTGCTTGAGCAGCTCAACCATGCGGGCGCCACGGTCGAGCTGACGCTGCGTCGCCTTGTCGAGCTCGGTGCCGAGCTGGGCGAAGGCCTCAAGCTCGCTGTAGCTGGCAAGGTCGAGCCGGAGCGAGCCGGCGATCTGCTTCATCGCCTTGATCTGGGCGTTGCCACCGACGCGCGACACGCTGAAACCGACGTTCACGGCCGGGCGCACGCCGGAGAAGAACAGCTCGGGCTCGAGGTAGATCTGGCCGTCGGTGATCGAGATCACGTTGGTGGGGATGTACGCCGAGACGTCACCCTCCTGCGTCTCGATGATCGGCAGCGCGGTGATCGAGCCGGCGCCGTTGTCGTCGCTCAGCTTGACCGCGCGCTCCAGCAGGCGGGAGTGGAGATAGAACACGTCGCCGGGGTACGCCTCGCGGCCCGGCGGACGCTTGAGCAGCAGCGACATCTGGCGGTAGGCCACGGCCTGCTTGGAAAGGTCGTCGTAGACCACCAGCACGTGCTTGGGCGTCTTGCCTTCCTTGCCCTGCCACATGAAGTACTCGCCCATCGCCGTACCGGAGTACGGAGCGATGTACTGCATCGGGGCCGGGTCCGAAGCGCCGGCGACGACGACGATGGTGTAGTCCATCGCGCCGTACTTCTTCAGCGTGTCCACCGTCGCCGCGACGGTCGACTCCTTCTGGCCGACGGCGACGTAGATGCACACCACGGCCTCGGGGCTGCCCCAGTACTGCTTCTGGTTGATGATCGCGTCGATGGCGATGGCGGTCTTGCCAGTCTTGCGGTCGCCGATGATCAGCTCGCGCTGGCCGCGGCCGATGGGGATCATCGAGTCCACGGCCTTGATGCCCGTCTGCATCGGCTCGTGCACGGGCTGACGGTCGGCGATGCCGGCGGCGATGATGTCAACCTTGCGGCGCTGCGTCGTGTTGAGGGCGGGGCCATCATCCAGCGGCACACCGAGCGGGTTGACCACGCGGCCGAGCAGCTCGGGCCCGACGGGCACATCGAGCAGGCGGCCGGTCCCCTTGACCAGGTCGCCTTCCTTCACCTTCAGATACTCGCCGTAGATGACCGCGCCGACGGTGTCGAGCTCAAGGTTGAAGACCTGGCCCATGACCGAGCCGTCGCTGGTCTGGAACTCCAGCAGCTCACCGGCCATCGCGTTGGACAGGCCGTAGATGCGGGCGATGCCATCACCGACCTCGACGACGCGTCCAACCTCGGACACCTCGAGCTGCGATGTGTACTGCTCGATCTCTTGGCGGATAACGGACGCGATTTCGTCGGTGCGGATCTTCACAGGGAGATTTCCTTGAGGAGTGACTGGCTAGCTCTTCCACCCTTAGGGCTTGAGGCTTGGACGGGGAGGCAAGGGTAGACGAGAAGGAGGGTGAAGTGAAGGGGACTGAGGCTCTTGTTCGGGTTGCGCAAGGGGAGACAGAGACAGCCAAGGCAGGTTTTTTGATAACGTGGGGGCGGAAGCGCTTCTGGTGGCAGGGAGCACAGGGGCCCCCACGTGAGGCAGTCGAAGGGAGCATGAAAAAGCCCCGGACGGGGTGGGCCGTCCGGGGCTGGTGGTCTTCTGCC
>JAUXUZ010000226.1 GCA_030680655.1 Phycisphaerales bacterium | reverse complement strand
TCCCCATGAGCCACGTCGTCGACATGCCCGACGTGCTCGCCGAGATCGACCACTTCCGCGCCAAGCTCGCCGAGCACTTCATCACCTTCGACCCGGGCGACGTTGACGAGAAGCTCCTGCTCGACCGCGCCATCGCCGCAGCCAGCCAGTCCAAGGAGTTCGTCGAGGTCACCCCGCACCAGTTCGGCGGCTCGCGCGCTGCCGACGCCGGCAACCTCAAGGTGTCCGTCCGCCAGATCATGGACATAGCCGGCGACATCGACGGCCAGATCTACATGCGTGACTTCAAGCTCATCGATCAGTCCGACATGATCGTCAGCCTCGTGCCCGAGCTCCCCGGCGGAAACCCCGGGCTCTCCAGCGGCGTCGAGCGCGAGCTCCAGCACGCCTGGGAGCACACCAAAGAGGTCTACGTCGTCTGGAAGCCCAAGAAGAACCCCAGCCCCTTCATCACCGAGACGGCCACGCGCGTCTTCAAGTCGGTCGACGAGGCCCTCGCCTACTTCGAGTCAAAGGGCATGTTCGGTGAGAAGAACCTCTTCGGGCAATGAGCACGCCTGAGCACCAACGCGGCCACCAAATCAAATAGGTCGTATCGGTCCTAGAGGACCCATACGACCTATGTCTTTTCTCAGCACACCCCACACCCCATCTCACGCCGCCTTCTTGCCCTTGCCGTCGGTGGGCGCAAACCGGCGTTCCCAGCCGCGCGGGCGCACGTTGCTCGGTGACGTCGGCTTCTCGGTGAAGTCCTCGGTCCCGCGGATCGCCAGCTCGCTCGGCGCGGTCTTGCGGTACCCCAGCAAGCGCACGACCTCCAGCACGTCGGTCCACGACGGGTAGGTCTTGTTGTTGCTCAGCTTGAAGGCCTCAACGGCCTTGAGGAACAGGAACTGCTCGTCGGTCAGCTCCCCCTCTTCGGCGGCACGCGAGAAGTCGCTCAGGCGACGGCCCGGCCCGCGCCCGCGCTCGGCACCGGTGTGCCCCGCGCCGGCCTCAAAGGAAAAGCTCGCTCCGCCCGCTCCGTTGCACGATTCGTTCACGGCGACCTCCAGGGACGGGCGCGGCACAGGGCACGCCCGCCCGGGAGACACCCGGCGCGGACGGCTCAGACCTCGTCGTCGTCCTCTTCATCGTCAAAGCCGCCGCCGAAATCGTCGTCGTCCTCGGCGTATTCGAGGTCGTCGTCCTCTTCTTCCTCCTCACCCTCCTTGACGGGTTTCTCCTCCTCATCGTCAAGGCCGTCCTCATCGTCAAGGTCATCGTCGTCGGCTTCCTCGGCCTCATCGTCCTCGTCGTCGGCCAGGGTGTCGTCGTCCTCTTCGAAGTTCAGGTCCGAGTCGTCGTCCTCGGCGTCCTTCCCCTTCCCCTTGCCCACGTCCTTGCCGGCGTCCTTCCCCTTATCGCCGGCGCCGTCGTCCTTCTTACCGGGTTTCTTTGCGCCCACCACGTCCGGGAACGCGTCACGCCCCGGAACCGCGGGCAGATCCTCACCGCTGGCGGCCGCAAACCGCACGTCCGCCCCGTTCTTTTTCCGCTCGATGCTCGTCGTCATATCGGTCCCTCGCGTCGCTCCCGCGGCCGCGCTCCTTCCACTTGAAACCAGCCCCACGAACCCGTCCGAAACGCCCGGCCGGTATTCCGGCCCAAGTGCCCCTAGGCTACGCCCTTCCCCGCGCCAGTCAACCGGCGATCCGACACGACGGTGAGCCACCTGTCACCGCGCCGTTTCGCAGAACCCGCTCCATCGGTTTCACGATGACCCGACAAAACGCAGATCATCAGCCCGACACGCCCCAGCCCCTCGCCGCCGCCCTCGCCTGCGTCTTCCCCGGGCTCGGGCACATTTACCTGCGCCAGAAGCGGCGCGCAGCGATGGTCGCCCTGGGCGTGCTGGGGCTCTTCTTCACCGGTCTGCTCACCGCCGGCATCGACGCGGTCGACTCGGGCGCGTGGTACATCGCCAGGGCCCACAAGATGGCCGGCAAGCCCGCCCCCTTCGTACGCACCGACGGCGACCCCATCTGGTTCCTCGGCGAGATGTTCTGCGGGCCCATCGCCTTCGGCGTTGATTACTACCACCAGACGCGCCTGAAAGTTCTCGACGCTTCCGGCACGCTGCGCACCGCCCTGCCCAACGAGATCCGTAACCCCCGCACCGGCGCGCCGATCCAGGTGCGCGACGACGACAACAACCAGCCCCTCCAGTTCACAGACCCCGCGACCGGGCAGGTCCGCCTCTCCACCCCCGCCGACCGCCCCCCGTACGTCAAGCCCCTCGCACGCGTCGCCGAGATCGGCACCCTCTCGTGCACGCTGGCGGGGATGCTCAACCTCATCGCCATCATCGACTGCGCCTTCAACCGGCGGCGCGAAGAAGACGAAGGAGCCGCCCAGTGACGACTCCCCTCGCCCTCACCCTCGCCCAGGGGTGGCGCCCCTTTATCGACCCTGTCAACGCTCATTCGTTCTGGTACCTCCTGCTGGTGCCGATCAGCTTCTTCATCGCCGTCGCCTACAAGGCCGTGCGCGTCAAAACCTTTGACAACTACTGGACCGCCGTCACCGTGATGACCGTGCAGATCATCGCCGGCATGATCGGCCTCGCCGCCGCGTTCTACCTGCTGGTGCAGGTCTACCCCAGGCTCCTGTAACCCGCCCGCCATTACACATGGCCGTGCCCAACCGTCTGGGCATCAAGGTTCACCACCAGGTAGCGCAGCGCATCGCACCAGTGGTCACTCCCGTCCTTCTCAGGCACCAGTTCTCGCGGGCGGTCCGCCGGGTAGTGGTAGCGGCTCATCGCGTCGATCAGGCCCGTGCACCGCGCCGCGATCCGCAGGCGCGTCGGCCCGCTCGCCGGCGACAGCCGCTCACGCACGCGCTCAACCCCCTGCGCGATGCCCGTGCGCTTCGCCCGCACCGTCAGCTGCATGTTCCGCATCGCCCTCAGGTTGCTCACGCCCGTCTGCTCGTTGCGTGCTGAACCCGCCGGGTCGATCCCGATCCACGCCGGCACACCCCACGGCCGGGTCTTGATGGCCGCGACGTGATCGGCCAGCGTCCGACCCACCTCCGCGTACTCGTCCACCACCAGCAGCGTGCCGTCCTCCGCCAGCGCCGCCCACACCACCACGCTGGGGCTCCGCACGCCAAAGTCCATCCCCGCAACCACCACCTCGCCCGCTGCACGCAGCTCCTCAACCGCCGGGCAGCGCTCCATCACGTGCTGAGCCGGCGAGAACTCCGCGTAGACGCACCCGCTCCGGCTCGGCTCGCGGCAGAGCATCTCCGTCTCCCACGCTGCGCGGCTCACGCGACGCTTGAGCACCCGCGCATCGAGCACCGTCATGTGCCCACCCTCCGCCCGGCGCTTCGCCCGCCCGTCGCACTCTGGCGCCAGCAAGCACCCATCGCAGGTGTACGCATCGCCGCACTTTTCCAGCGAATCAACCACCCCCCACTTGAACAGCACCCGCGCCGGGCCGCCGCCGGGCAGGCCCGACGCCGCGGGTGCAGACTGCGCAGGCCCGCCGGCCCAGTCGCTCACGCGCCGGCTCTCGTTGACGATGCCCCACATCAGCCCCATCGGCACGTGCATCGTGCTCAGCACCTCCACCACGCCGCGCACCTCGCTGCCCCACGGGCCGGGGATGGGGCTCGCCGAGCGCGTCACCAGCTGCGCCGCCGCCCACAGCGCGGGGTCGAACAGGTCCACCTCGTCGCAGCGCAGCTTCTGCACGCGCACGCCGCGCACGCTCCGCTCAGAGTGCGACAGGATCTCCACGCGCGAGCCGTTGCGCAGGCGCACGCGGCTCTCGGTCGAGCGACCGTCCAGCTCCGGTGCAAGCCGATCGTCATCGAAGAGCCGGCGCAGGTGCTCGTGCATCCGCCTGCTCTGCTCGGCCGACCCGCCGAGGATGCGCACCTCGATCCCCTTCTTAAACAGCATGTCCAGCGCCGTCGCCACCGCGCCCAGGAACGTCTTGCCCCCGCCGCGGTTGGCCCACACCACGCAATCGCCGGGCGCCCGCGGGCCGTCAACGCCCAGGTCGATCCACGCGCCGTCCGCACCCGGCACAAACCGCCCCTCAAAGAACGAGTGCACCAGGTAGGCCAGCGCGCCGTCGTTGCCCTCGATAAGCGCCCGCGCCGCCACCTGCACACCCATCACCTGGCGCACAAACGCCGCCAGCTCGCCGGGGTT
>JAUXUZ010000221.1 GCA_030680655.1 Phycisphaerales bacterium | reverse complement strand
ACGTGGCCCGGTGAGCGTTGCTGGCCAGTGGCTGGAGCGCGCGGGGCGCCGTCGGCCGGTTGCGCCTGCCGATCGGGGCGACCGCCTTCTGCTTCGCCACCGTCGCGGCCACGGCCGCGACCGCCGCGGCGGCGGCGGCGGCGGCGGCCACCACCTTCGCGATCATCACCTTCACCACCGGCTTGGTCCGCACGCGGCAGTGCTTCGGGCGTCGGTGCTTCGTCGCTCGGGGCGCGGACCTCTGGGCTGAGGGGCAGCCCGTCGACACCGAGGGCGGGGCCGACACCGTTGAGCGATGCGCTGGAGTTCGGGGCGCGTCCGCCGTCTCGGCGGCCGTCGCGCCGGCCTTCGCGGGCGGGCTCACCCTCACCGCGGGGCGCGGGCTGAGTGCCGCTGGGTCGTTCGGCTGTTTTCGCGTCGGCGGGGCGCTGGTCGCGCTTCTCGCTGCCTTCTTCATCGCGCCCGCGGCCGCCGCGGGTGCGGCCGCGCTTCTTCTTGCTGCGGCGACCGACGGCTCCGGAGAGTGAGAAGTTGTCGCCGCCGGCGAGGTCGCCTTTGGTTGGCATTTCTTCCATCAGGAACTTCTCGTCGGCGCCGACATCGTCGGCGACGGTCGGCGCTGCTTCTTCGGGCTCCATGATGAACTCTTCGTCGAGCTGGGCCTCCTGCGACTGCGGGGCCTCCCACTTCACGAGGGTTTCGTTGGTCACGCGGAAGCGGCCGAGGCGTTCGATCTCGATGTCGTTGCCGGCCTGGTCGTAGGCGTAGAAGGTCACGCGGTCGACCGGTGTGGCGTCGCTGAGGCGGACCATCAGCGTCTTGCCGAAGGCGGCCTCGATGCGTGAGAGCTGCTTGCGGCGCACCGAGAGGAGTTCGCCGGCGACCTTGGGGTTAACGACCATCTCGGCCTTGACCACCTTGTCGTGGTCGAGCAGCGCGGCGAGGTCGCGCAGCGCATCGGCGGCGACCGACTCGGGGCGCTGGATCAGCCCGCGTCCGCGGCACATCGGGCAGTCGTGGAAGTGGATGCTCTCGTGGCTGCCGCGCATGCGCTGGCGCGTGAGGGACATGACGCCGAAGTCGTTGATGGGCAGCACGGTGCTGCGGGCGCGGTCGGTCTTGAGGATCTCTTCGAACTTCACTTCGACCTCGCGCCGGTGCTTGCTGGCGCGCATATCGATCAGGTCGTTGATGACGATTCCGCCGAGGTCACGGAGGCGGAGCTGGCGGCAAATCTCGTCGGCGGCCTCGAGGTTGGTGTGGTAGGCGTTCTCCTCGCTGTCGCCGGCGGAGCGGCTCTTGCCGCTGTTGACGTCGATGGCGACGAGCGCCTCGGCCTCGTCGATCACCAGGCGGCCGCCGCTGGGGAGCGGGACCTCGCGCGCGTACATCGTGCGGATCTGCTCTTCGATGCCCAGCGCGTGGTAGATGGGGGTCTTGCCGCAAAAGTGCAGGAGCTTGGTTTCGCTTTTGGGCGCGAAGATGGTCATGAAGCGCGCGGCCCGCTGCAGGCCGACGTCGCTGTCGATGACGACCTCGTCGGTCTCGGCGCTGAGCATGTCGCGCAGGCAGCGGAGCAGGAGGTCGCTCTCGCTGTAGAGCAGGCGGGGCTTGCTGCCGGCCTTGTGCCGGCGCTCCATGTCCTTCTGGAGGCGCATGAGGTAGGCCAGGTCGCGCTTGAGCTCGGACTTGCTGCGGTCGAGGCCCGCGGTGCGGAGGATGAAGCCGAAGCCCTCGGGGAGCTCGAGCTGATCGAGGATCTCCTTCATCTTGGCGCGGGTCTCTTCGTCTTCAACCTTGCGCGAGACGCCGACGTTGTCCATCTGCGGCATCATCACCAGGTATCGGCCGGGGATGCTGAGGTAGCTGGTGAGGGTCGGGCCCTTGCTGCCGACGCCCTCCTTGAGCACCTGGACGATGATCTCCTGGCCGCGCTTGAGGCAGTCCTGGATCGGCGGGCGGTCACGGCGGGCGGTCTTCTTGCCGACGCGCTCGGTGGTGTCGTCGTCTTGATCGGGGAAGTAGAGCGGGTGGACGTCGGTGGTGTGGAGGAAGCCGCCGGCCTCGAGGCCGAAGTCAACGAAGGCGGCCTGGATCGACGGCTCGACGTTGGTGACCTTGCCGACGTAGATGTTTCCCACGTGGGAGACCTGGTCGCGCCGCTCGGAGTGGAACTCGTCGAGCCGGCCGTTGTTGACAACGGCGACGCGGCACTCCTCCCCCGGTGTGTAGTTGATGATGAGTTGACGCTTCTTGCTCTCGGCCATGGATGGCCCTTTCGCGCGCGGCACAACGCCGCGCATTGAGCGCGCCGGGCTTGTCCGCCGCTACAGGTCCGCCGCCGCCAAAAACCAGATGCCCGCCACCGTGCGCGGCGTGGGTGCGCCCGGGAGGGCGTGCCCGCTCTGCACACAGTCCCCGTGGTTCGGGTGCGCCGCTCAAACAGTGAGCGCGCCGCCCGCGGGGGTGCTTGCGCCTGGCCGATCGTCCGGGGGGCACGCCGGGCGCTTCCGAAGAAGAAGCCGGGGCCGCTCGCAACGCCGATCGGGGCGTCGATCCTGTGGCGCGGGGCAGGGCCCGTCGCGCCGGTTGTCCGTTCCCTCGGCTTATTCGGCGGAACGTCCGTCGAAGGCTTCGGGGATGATCTTCCTTGTTGCGTCGCGCAGAAAACTGCTGACGGCAACGTCGGAATCGAGGCTCGAGGCCTTCTCGGCCACGGCTTCGCATTGAGCGATTGTCACGCTGCGCACCAGCCGCTTGAGGGCGGGCAGCGCGGGCGACGACGCGGAGAGGGTACGCAGACCCAGCCCGATCAGCAACATGGCCTGTTCGAGCTCGCCCGCCGACTCTCCGCAGCAGGAAACCGGCACGCCGGCGTTGTTGGCGGCGGCGACGGTGGTCCGGATCAGGTGAACTACGGCGGGGTTCGCCGGGTTGTACATATCGGCCACACGGTCGTTTGTTCGGTCAACCGCCAGCGTGTATTGAACCAGATCGTTGGTGCCGATGGAGAAAAAATGGGCGTCCTGCGTGAATTGCGCTGCGCAGATGGCCGCGGAGGGGACTTCGACCATCATGCCGACGGCCACCTCCCGATCAAACGCCACACCCTCGTCGGCGAGGTCTTCCATGACGTCGCGCAGGAAGAATTTGGCGCGGCGGAACTCTTCGGTTGTGGTGATAAGCGGGAACATCACGCGCACGGGGCCGAGCGCGCTGGCACGCAGGATGGCCCTGAGCTGGCGCTTGAACATCGGCTTGTTGGCGAGGCAGAAGCGGATCGATCGGCAGCCGAGCATCGGGTTGCGCTCGGGGGTCTCGGCCTGCTCCTGGGTGTACTTGTCGGCGCCAAGGTCCATGGTGCGGATCGTCAAGGGCCTGCCGCCGAGCAGCTCGACGCACCTGCGGTAGGCCTCGAAGTGCTGCTCTTCGCTCGGCTCGCCGTCGCCGGCGAGGTAGCGGTACTCGGTGCGGTAGAGCCCGACGCCGCTGGCGCCGGCGGCGATGAGGTTCGAGATCTCCTCGGGGAACTCGATGTTCCCCTGCAAGTCGATGGGCACGCCGCACTGGGTGACGCTGGGCAACTCGGCGAGGTCTTCGAGCTT
>JAUXUZ010000202.1 GCA_030680655.1 Phycisphaerales bacterium | reverse complement strand
AGGCGGCCTTGCTTGCCTCCATCAGCACGAGGTTGCACCCTTGGCGCATCGCGGCGATCAACGCCGCCGTCGGTGGCGCATCCTTCGACGGCTCGGCGCCCTTGCCCATGTGCTCGTGGGCGCTCATGAGCAGGGTGTTGGCGTAAAGCGGGCCGAGGCCGTGCGCCTGGAGCAGTGTGCGGAGCCCGTCGAGCACGCTTGGGGCGCTGACTACGCGTGAGAAGGTGCCCAGCCCGGCTTTTTCGATCTCGGCGTCGAGGGTTTTCTCGGCCTTGGTGACCGCTTCGGCGGCCTCACCGGGCGGCGGGGTGATGATGCGCACGGCGGTGGTGAAGCCGCTGTCGCCGTCGATCCACGAGGCGAGTGTGAGGAGGCGGACGCGGTCGACGGAGTCGTTGCACAGCGCCAGCACGTGCGGTCGCCAGTCACGCGGGTGCGGCGTGCCGCCGCGCATCTCGATCAGGTGGCTGCGCACGCGCCGGAAGTGGTAGGCGTAGCGGCCGTCGGCCCAGGCGGCTTCGGGCGCAGTGCGGCTGATGTACTGGTGCAGGGCGACCATCAGGGCGCCCGCGATGGCCGCGGCGACGGGGCTGATCATCACGCCGGCGAACAGGCAGAGCCCCGCGCCCGCCAGGCTCAGCCACGCGTTGAAGTACCTGAAGCGCGGTCGGAAGGACGGGCTGTTGGCGCGGGCCTCGTAGAACGTGGCGTAGTTGAGGAGCCCGTAGGAGAGCAGGAAGCACATGCCCACCAGGGCGGCGATGGTGTTGAGGTTGCCAAGCGCCATCGTCGCCAGCGCCACGGCGCCGGCGAGCAGCACGGCGCGGCGCGGGTTGTCGGTCGGGCCGGCGCCGACAGCGAAGACCCTCAGCGGCGGGATGACGTTGTCCCTGGCCAGCGATTGCAGGATGCGGGGCGCGCCAAGGAACGAGGCCATGGCCGACGAGAGCGTCGCGGCGATCACGCCCGCGTCGATCAGCCACGGCACGGCCGCCAGGCGCCGCATGGCGCGGTAGTCGCCGGCGAGCTCGGCCAGCGGCATCGACGCCGCCAGCACGACCGCCACCGAAATGTAGACGATCGTCGAGAGCCCGACGGCCCAGAACGTGCCGCGCGGCAGGCTCTTGGCGGGGTCGCGCAGGTCGCCCGACATGCTCACGCCCTGGGTGAAGCCGGTAACGGCGGGGAAGAAGATGGCAAAGAGCACCCAGAACGAGGCGCTGTCCTCGTGGGAGGGCGCTGCGATCGCTCCGGCGATCGCTGTGGGATCGGCGGCGCGGAGCCCGCCGAAGTAGAACGAGACCAGCGCGGCGAGCAGGGCCCCCATGACGACAAACTGCAGGCGCGTCGCCAGGTCGGCGCCGATGTAGGCGACCGTTCCGATCGCGAGCGTCGCGGCGCCGGCGATCAGGGCGATCGCGAGCGTGCTGCCCGCGTGGCCCAGCAGCGCGGCGGTCGCTTCGCCGAAGCCGATGCAGTAGAACGCGACGGAGACCGACTGCGCCACAAAGAGCACCAGGCCGATCGCGCCTCCGAAGTGCACGCCGAGCGTGCGGGAGATGAGGTAGTAGTCGCCGCCCCCCTTGACCCGCATGTTCGTCGCGATCGCGGCGAGTGAGAGGCTTGTGATCACCGAGATCGCCGTGGCGGCGGCGATAATCGCCAGCGTGCGTCCGAGCCCGCCCGCGCCGACGATGTACCCCAGGCGCTGGAAGAGGATGATGCCCAGGATGGTGAGGATGCTGGGCGTGAAGACGCCCGCGAACGTCCCCAGGCGGGCGGCCGACGTGGGCTTGGGCTCGGCGACGGCTGGGTTCATGGTTGCGGGCCTACCGCGGCGCTCCGTGCACGGGAACGAGCAGCACGGGGCAGGGGCTGTGCTCGAGCACGCTCTTGCCGACGGAGCCGAAGATCGCACGCTTGAGCATGCCGTCGGCGTGGGTGCCCATGACGACCAGGTCGACCGCGTTGTCGGCGGCGTACTTCACCAGCCCGTCGCGCACGCCGCCGAAGAGGGCGCAGACGGTGATCCTGGCGGCGAGGTCCGGCAGGACTTCGCTCGCGAACGCGGCGAGCTTGTCCTGTGCCCGCTCGACCAGCTCGCGCTCGGACGGGCCGAACACCGGCATCGAGACGCCCGCCATTCCGGGGTCGACGATCAGCTCGGTGTGCGGGACGACGTTGACGATGTGCACCCTGGCGTCCAGGCGCGGAGCCAGCACGCGGACGTACTCGGCGGCGCGCCGGGAGAGCACCGAGAAGCGCGTCGGGAGCAGGATGCTGGAGATCGTTGCGGTCACTGTTCGCCGGTCCTTTCCTCAGTTGGTTCGGACGGCTCGACCGGGCCGGTGGGCACCTGCCTATGGGTGCCGGCTGCGGTTGAGACCGGGCCACCGGCAGCGCTGCGGATCGCCGCGGCCTCCCTCGAGAGACCGATAAAGAGGGTATTCCCGTCGGCGGGCTGCTCCTCGGCGCCGGGCAGGCGGAGCGAGAGTCGACCGTCGCGGAACGTGCAGACCACGCGGCTCAGCTTCGCCGGGTCGGTCGACTGGATGACCGAGACGCGCCCTCGGCTGAGGCTGTCGACCCAATCGACGATCGAGTCGCCGGCGCCGATGTCGGCAGCGGCGAACTCTGCTCGGGCCGGCTTGTTCGACCAGAGTGCGGCGTGCCCGGGCCCAAGGCGCTGCTGTGCCCAGCGGACTACGACCTGATCAACGTCGTGGTTGCCCGTCCACGCGATCACCCAGCCGACGCCGCGCGGCGAGCCGACGTCGTCCAGCCAGCGGCTGTCGGTCGCATCGCCCGCCAGCGCGTCGACGCCGGCGCCGGTCGCGCTCGCTACGACCGCCTCGTTGCTGTCGATCACCCGCACCTCCATGCCAGACTCAGATAGCAGCTGCGCGAGCGAGACGCTCAGGGGGTGCCCGCCGAGCAGGAGCACCGACGTTCCCTTCGCGGCCTTGACGCGCAGCGCCCACGCGGCAAAGGGCGAGAACGTGCTGGCCATCAGCACCGTGCCGGCGATCACCGCGAACACGATCAGCTCGAGCCGCTCGGCGTCGCGGAGCATGCCGCCGACGTCGGCCGCCACGTGCGGCGCCCCGGGTGTAGAGAACAGGTGCTTGAGCTCGGCCGCGGTGACCGCGACGACCGAGAGCGCGACGATCCCGCGAGGCGCAAACGTCGCCGCGAACGCCTTCTCACGCGCGCTCAGCTTCGAGTTCCCAGTTGACGCCCACACCGAGATCGGCCGCACGGCCAGCAACAGCACGAGCACGAACACACCCTCGCGCCAGCCGAGCGTGCCCAGCAGGGCCACATCAAACCTGGAGGCAAGGAGGATGAAGAGTGTGCCTACCAGGATCACCGCCAGCAGTTCCTTGAAGGAGCGGAGTTCCGTCGCGCCGAGCACCTTCGCCCGGGCCATGAGCACGCCGCAGATCGTCACCGCCGCCAGGCCCGCTTCTGCAGCGACCAGTTCGCCCAGGCCGACGCACGTCATGCACACGCCGATGGCGACGAGGTTCAGCGTCTGAGCGTTTCCACCCTTCGAACGGCCGAAGAGCCGCAGCAACCAGTAGCCAGCGAGCCCCATCACCAGGCCGACGCCGGCGCCGCCCAGCAGCGGCTTGGCGAACAGCAGCAGCCCCTGCCCCGCGAGGCCCGGCTGGAACCCGCTGAGCACGTAGAGCCGCACGACCTCGAGCGTCGCCACCGTCGCCACCACGCCGATGGGATCGATCAGCACCGCCTCGGCCGAGAGCACCGCCTGAAGGCGCGGCGAAAGCCGCACAAGCTTGAGGATCGGCTGAACGACGGTCGGCCCGGTGACGATCAGCACCGCGCCCAGCAGCGCCGCCACGGGCAGGGACATGCCAAGGATGAAGTGCGCCGCGGCCGCCGCCCCGATCCACGTGATGGCGGCGCCGACGGTCAGCAGCCCCCACACCGCGCGCGGGGCGTGCCCGAGTTCCTCCTTGTTCAGGTGGAGCGCGCCCTCGAAGATCAGCAGCCCGATCGCGACGGTGATGAACCCCGTCAGCGCGTTGCCCAGCGACGAGGCGTCAACCACCCCCAGCCCGGAGGTCCCAAGGGCAAGGCCGGTGAGCAGCAGCGGCAGCAAGGCGGGCATGCCGACGCGGCGGCTCGCCACCGTAACGAGCGCGCTCACCCCCAGCGCCAGCGCGATAGTCGTCCCAGTGTTGTTTGACATTGCCCCTCCGCCGGGACAGAGCCCGGGCACGACGCGTGATTGCGGGCGCCACCGGGCGCAGCAACAACTCCACTGTATCGGCAAGGCCAATCGAACGCCCACGGTTTCATCGCACCGGTTGAAGCGGCGTTTGCATTGCTGTTTGTGCACGCCCGGTGCTGGCACCCGCGTGGCCCGGCCGTCCGCCGCGTGTTGAGACGGAGGTCGGCCCTCCCAGTTGATCACGGTTGTTCACAAGACTTGGGCTCCGCGGGCATGGGGTATGGACAATCGGCTCTGCGCAAGGAGCCAGAAAGCCGATTGCCGCGAGCCGCAGAGCACTGCGTGCCGCTGTCACACCCAAAAAAAGTGACGAAATTGCACACGGGCTCGTGCATTTTCGCCCTTCGTTCGGTACACTTGCGGCCATGCTCGCCCGTGTGCAGTCGTACCTCATGCTCGGCGTTGATGCACTTCCATGCGAAGTGGAGATCGACGTTGACGACACGCAGTTGGACAAACAGACCGTCGTCGGCCTGCCCGACGCCGCGGTGAAGGAGTCCATTCAGCGGGTTCGCTCGGCGCTCACCAACAGCGGCTACTCGCCCGCGGGTGGGAACGTGCTGATCAACCTTGCGCCCGCGGACGTGAAGAAGGAAGGGCCGTCGTACGACCTGCCAATCGCCGTCGGGCTGCTGGTTGTGTGCGGCGTGCTCGACACGTCGCCGGTGAAGACACGCCGTTCAAAGTCAACGATCAAGCCGGGCGTGCGTGCATCGCAGGCCGCCACGGGTGTGGCGCTGGGGCCAGACCATGAGCCGATCAACGAGCCGCTGGACCTGCGCGAGTTCCTCATCGCCGGCGAGTTGGCCCTTGACGGTCGCCTGCGCCCGGTCAAGGGCGTCATCGCGATGGCGGCTCTCGCCAAGAGCCGTGGGCTGCGCGGTGTGATCGTGCCGCGCGACAACGCCGCCGAGGCGGCGGTCGTACCGGGGATCGACGCCGTCGGCTGCGCCACCCTCGCCGAGGTGGTCGGCCTGGTGCGCGGCGAGTTGCCATACGAACCGCACCCGCCGCTGGACATTGAGTCCATGCTCGCCACCGCGAGCACGGAGGTGGACTTTGGTGACGTGCGCGGCCAGGAGGCCGTCAAGCGGGCCATCGTCGTCGCGGCGGCGGGGGCGCACAACATCCTCATGCTCGGGCCCGCCGGCACCGGCAAGAGCATGATGGCCAAGGCGTTTCCGGGCGTTCTGCCGCCCCTGGTCGCCTCCGAGGCGATCGAGATCACGCGGATCTATTCGGCCGCGGGCATGCTCCCCGCGGGCGTCGGGCTGGTCACCGCGCGCCCGGTGCGGACACCGCACCACACCGCGTCTGCGGCGGCGATCATCGGTGGCGGCGTCGTTCCGCGCCCGGGAGAGGTCTCGCTCGCTCACCGGGGTGTGCTCTTCCTCGACGAACTGGCCGAGTTCCCGCGCGGCGTGCTCGAGACGCTGCGTCAACCGCTGGAGGACCAGCAGGTGACGATCGCTCGGAGCCACTCGGCCCCGCGCTTCCCGGCAGACTTCATGCTCGTGGCCGCGATGAACCCCACGCCCAAGGGTGACATGCCCAAGGGTGACGCGGGCCGGCGCGAGATGGACAAGTACCTCGCCAAGCTCAGCGGGCCGCTGATCGATCGGATCGACGTGCACATCGAAGCGCCGGCCGTTCCGTTCAAGCAGCTCTCGGGCCAGAGCGGCCCCCGCGGCACCGATTCAGCGGCGATGCGGGCACAGGTGCTCGCGGCGCGGCAGCGACAGTCCGCGCGGCAGGGGCCGGCCACGCCCAACGCGCGGCTGAGCGCCCGCAAGCTCGACACCCTCGCGCCCATGACCGAGGAGGCGCGCTCGGTGCTCGGGCAGGCGATCACCGAGCTTGGGCTGAGCGCGCGGGCGTACGACAAGATCCGGCGCGTGGCCCGCACCATCGCCGATCTGGAGGGCGTGGACGTCCTCCAGGTCGCTCACGTCGCCGAGGCGGTGCAGTACCGCCTGCTGGATCGCAAGGTCTGAACCCGTCTGGAAGGCTCGTTGGCGGGCTGTTCGTTGCCCAGATGGCGAAGGGGGCCGGGATTGAGGAAGGGCTGTGCTCTCACCGATTCCGTCTCTATCCTCACACCCCGTGCGCCTCGCCCTCGCTCAGATCAACCCGACCATCGGTGACATCGACGGCAACGCCGCCCTGATCGCGCGGTTCACCCGCCAGGCGCGGGAGCAGGCGGCCGACCTTGTCGTGTTCCCGGAGCTTGCGCTCACCGGTTACCCGCCGAAAGACCTGCTGCTTCAGGAGGGGTTTGTCGAGGCCGCGTCCGCCGCGGCCAAGCGCCTCGGCGAAGAGCACTCAAAGGGGCTCACGCTCGTCTTCGGCGTGCCGCTGCCGCTGAAGGGGGATGACGCAGGCGGTGGGGGTGGTAGCGCTTCTCGCAGGCTTGCGAACAGCCTGCTCGTCTACCGCGACGGAAGGCTGATCGACTACTACGACAAGCGGCTGCTGCCGACCTACGACGTCTTCGACGAGAACAGGTACTTCGTGCCTGGCGACCGGGCGGTGGTTGTCGATGTTGCGGGCGTTCGGGTCGGGCTGTCGATCTGCGAGGACCTGTGGCGCGGGCAGGATGTGGGCTTCGCGGAGCGCTACTTCGATGCCGCAGACCCCGTCGACGCGTTGGCAGCGGCGGGGGCGCAGCTGATCATCAACCCCAGCGCCAGCCCTTTCCGCATCGGCATGGGCGCAGCCCAGCGGGCGCTGCTGCGACACCACGCCGTGAAGCGCGGCGTGCACATCGCCGCCGTCAATCAAGTCGGCGGCAACGACGAGCTGGTGTTCGACGGCTCGGCGTGCGTGGTCGGGCCGGGCGGCGAGCTCCTCGCAGCCGGGCCGTGCTTTGAGGAGGCCCTCACGGTGGTTGACCTTCCGCTCGCGGTCAGCGACGCGGGGCTGGGAGTGGCGCGGCCCGCGCTGCCGGTGCTTTCGGGCGGTGCGGTTGATTCGCTGTTGACGGTGGCGACCGAGGAGACGCTCTTCCGCGCGCTGGTGCTGGGCGTGAGGGACTATTGCCGCAAAACGGGGTTCAAGACGGCCGTCAAAGGGCTCTCCGGCGCAATCGAGTCGGCGGGGTTCGCGGTGCTGGCCGCCGCGGCTCTTGGGCCGCGCAGCGTGCACGGCGTGGCGCTCCCTTCGCGGTACTCATCGGCGGGCTCGCAGACCGATGCGGTCGATCTGGCTGCGCGGCTGGGCGTTCATTACTCGACGGTTCCGATCGAGCGGGGCGTCGCCGCTTTGGAAGCGACGCTCGAACCCGTCTTTGCCGGAAGGCCGCCCGACGTGACGGAGGAGAATCTCCAGTCGCGTCTGCGCGGCACGATCCTGATGGCGCTCTCGAACAAGTTCGGGCACATCCTGCTCACAACGGGCAACAAGAGCGAGATGGCCGTCGGCTACGCCACGCTCTACGGTGACATGAACGGCGGGCTCGCGGTGATCAGCGATGTGCCCAAGACGCTGGTCTACCGGCTCGCGCGGTGGATGAGCGGTCACTATCAGTCGCTCGGCATCGAGGGCCTGTGCTCGTCGCCGATCCCCGATGCGTCGATCACCAAGCCGCCGAGCGCCGAGCTCCGCCCCAACCAGACCGACCAGGACTCCCTGCCCCCCTACGACGTGCTCGACGAGATCATCGAGCGCTATGTGACGCGCCGGCAGAGCCCGCGCCACATCCTTGACGAGATGTCGGCACCCGGCGCGCTGGTGCGAGCCGACGCCGCAACAGTGAAGCGGGTGGTGCGGCTGATCGACCTCGCCGAGTACAAGCGCAAGCAGGCGGCGGTCGGGCTGAAGGTGACGACGGTTGCGTTTGGCTCAGGCCGGCGCGTGCCGATCGCGCAGGGGTACCGGCCAGAGCAAGGGCTGTAGAACGAGCGATGACCTCTGCAGCAAGGGAGCGGCCGAGCTGGATTGAAATGCACGACAAAAAGACAATGATATCCGGTTGTGCTATGATCTGCAGATAGCCTTCTCTCGCACCCGCCCGGGCCTGCAGCACCATGAAGACGATCATCGAGCCTTTCCGGATCAAGTCGGTCGAACCGATCCGGATGACCACCCCTGCGCAGCGCGGTGACCTCCTGCGCGCGGCCCACTACAACCCGTTCCTGCTCCACGGCAACGACGTCATCATTGACCTCCTCACCGACTCGGGCGCCAGCGCCATGAGCAGCGAGCAGTGGGCGGGGATCATGCGCGGTGACGAGTCGTACGCGGGCAGCGAGTCGTACTACCGGCTCAAGGGAGTACTGGCGGACCTCATGGGGTTTGAGCACTTCGTCCCGACCCACCAGGGGCGTGCCAGCGAACGGATTCTCTTTGAGCTTGTGGGCGGCAAGGGCATGGTCGTCCCGAACAACGCCCACTTCGACACCACCCGCGCCAACATCGAGCACACCGGCGCGGAGGCCATCAACCTCCCGATACCTGAGGCCGCCGATGCCAGGAACCGCCATCCTTTCAAGGGCAACATGGACGTCGCCGCGCTGGAAGCGTTGATCACCAGGGTCGGGCGCGAGCGGATCCCACTGGTCATGCTCACGGTGACCAACAACACCAGCGGCGGTCAACCCGTGAGCCTGGAGAACATCCGCGCGGTGCGAGCCGTGTGCGACCGTCACCGGTTGCCGCTCTTCCTCGACGCCTGCCGCTTCGCCGAGAACGCC
>JAUXUZ010000199.1 GCA_030680655.1 Phycisphaerales bacterium | reverse complement strand
AGCAGCACCAGTGAGAGGACCGCGCCCTTCTGGCGGACTTCACCCGGGTTCGCTGCGCTGTCGCTCATGTGCCAAGAAGATAGCGGGTCAGGAACTCAACTTGCTGGGCCTTCGCCTCGCCGGCGACCCTCCCAAACCCGTTGTGCTCCATCGGCGCGCCGGTCTGTGGCCATGTCTGGAACCTGATCAGCCCTTCGTCCGCCCCCGCGCCTTTGTAATGGGCCCTCAGCCGCTGCACGAACGACTCGATCCCGGCGATCGGCGCGACGCTGTCGGCCCGCGAGTGCATCACCGAGAGCGGGATCGGTCGCCAATCGGGGATCCGCCGCATCGGGTCCACCCGCGCGATGTGAGCCGGGGAGAAGACGGCCTCACGCTGGAAAAAGAACTCGATGTTCCCCACCGTCGACTCGACCGATGCGCACCGGTACCTGTGCGGCTCGCACAACCTTCGGAGCGTGACGATCCCGCCGGCCGACATGCCGCCGATCCCCGCTCGTGAAAGATCGAACATGCCCGGGTACGCAGCGTCCAGCGCATCAACCACGCCGTCCACCTCGCCCACCATCTGCTCGATCACTTCGAGCGTCCGCCCGGGCTCGTCCCAGCCGCTCGCAGCGCGCTCTCCGTGCCCGGGCAAGTCGATGGCGCACGTCGCGATGCCGCCGTGGTCCGCCCGCATCCAGCGCAGGTAACGCCCCGGGTCAAGCTCCTTGTTCACCGTGCGCCCGTGCATCCACACCATGACGGGGCGCGGCGTAGACCAGTCTGGATGTACCACCAGGCACGGCACCGAACTCGGCCCGAGCTTCACCCACTTGGCCTGTTTCGCAAGCGCCGACGGGAGTTGCGCAGAAAGGTCAGGCAAGCGAATCTCCGGCGCACACCTTCTCGCAGCTTCGCTGGGAGAAGGTGGCGAGGATCTGCGAGCCGGATGAGGGTGCGTTCGCTCGCGCCCGCGTCACAGAATCACCTCATCCCCCCGCGCGATCGGCTTGATCGTCTTCGGTCGCAGGTCGTCCGCCTCCATCGCGTGCAGGGGCGAGAGTTCCAGCGTGCAGTCGGGCTCACCGTCGGGCCGCACCGGCACGAGGTTTCCCTTGCCAACCGCCGCAAGCCACTTGGCGGCGCGCCTGGTCTGGATGCGCCGGCAGGACTCCGGCGAGTCGGCACCCTCCGCGTTCTTGATCGGCGCAAACTCCTCCACGCGCTCGGTCTCCAGCACGATGGACTTCTCCGCCAGCGGCAGTGCATCGAACACGAACAGCTCGAGCTTCACCGCGTTGTTCTTCTGCGGCTCGACGCGCTGGCCCGTCGCCAGATCGACAAACGGCACCTTCTTCTCGGCGCGGTGGTACGGCAGCGCGATCCCGCCGTCGGCACCGCCGAGCGCCAGCTTCTGAAGGAACTTCACGCCGATGACGTGCACCGCGATGTTCCCCGCCTCAAACTTCAACCGCCCGTCACTCCCCACCGCCCCGCTCAGCTCCGCGGGCATGTCGCTGTACTCAACCACAGCGGTCTTGCCGTCGACCTTGCAGATCACGCCGACCTTCTCGTCCGGCCCTGCCTTGGGGCACATCTTGCTGCTCATCTCGCCCGACGAATCGGGCGCAAACGCATGCAGCCCGATGAACGCCGGATCGATCACCCGCACCAGCGGATTGTCGATCTGTGTGTACGAGAGGTGCTCCACGCCTCGCCTGGTCATGTCTGCGAGCGCGCCGCTGTCGGCCAGTGCTTTGATCGAGCCGCCGTGCCCGTCGGGGCTCACCGCGGGCATGTGCGTCTGGTCGAGCAGCACCTTGCCCGTCTCCATGTCAAAGCTGGGCATCACACCCTGCGTGAAGAACATCACGTCGTGCTTCTTGAGGCCGAAGTACCCGTTCTCCTTGAAGAACCGCACCGTCGCCGCGTGGTTGAGCGGGCTGGTCATGATGTACCAGGGGATTGCGCAGTGCGTGTCGCGGCAGTAGCGGCTCTGCGCCGCCGCGATCCACTCCGCCAGGCACGCAAAGAGCGGCTTGTTGCTCACCGCCGCGCCGGGGAAGCACCCCTTCGGCCCCTCGTACCCCAGGCGCGAGCCCTGCCCGCCCGCAACCGTGAACGCCGCGACGCGGCCCGCACCGATCAGTCCGGCGCCCTTGGCCTTGTAGGCCGCCTTGTCCCAGTTGCTGCCGTCAGCGCGGTAGCACCGCGCCGGCTCGATGCTCCCTTCGCCCGCCAACTGCGGCTTCTTGAGCACGTACTCCGCAACCAGCGCAGGGATGCGTTTCCATTCGATCGCCGCGAGCTGGCGCTCCAGCAGCGAGCGGTGCTGGTCATCCAGCTGCTCCCAGTAGGTCAGCAGGTGCTCCTGCCCCGCGGCAGCGAGCTGCCGGCGCAGCGCGTCAGCTCCGGTGGCGGTTGGTTCACTCGTCTGGCTCAAGGGTGGCTCCTGGTGCCCTTAGTCTACATCAGCGCCTACGGCGAAGCGCCGCAACGAGCGTGCCGCCCTTCGTTTCAGCGATCCGGTGCCCGGCGGGCCGGAAACCCGACTGGACACCGGTAATCGCGAGTAGCGTACTTGCAGACTGGCAGGCAAGGCCTATTTTCGTCAGCGACTAGCCAGCGAAGACTTTTTCCTCTAGTATGCAACGGCGAGCCGCTTGCGATGCACGGGGGATTGGGAACGGGGCAGGCGGCGATGCTCGGAACGTCCGCCGTTTCGCGTTCTGCAAGGAAGGAAGTCCGAGCATGAAGAACCTGATTACCCGGTCGCCGCGCTCGCTCCGCTTTGGGGTGCTCATCGCGGTCATCGGTGGTCTCGCGACCGCCGTGATCAGCTGGCAGCAGGTTGCCGGCGAGCGGCGCACCGGTCTGGACGATCTCGAGCGCCGCGCCGGCGTGCTCGCTCACCGCGTCTCACCGACAGCACTGCAGGCACTCGACCTTCCCGACGATCAGGTTGCTTCGGCGATGGCAGACCGGCTGGAGGGTCATTCGCGGCTGATCGGTCTCGCCGTTTGCCGTCCCGACGGGCGCGTCGTCGCCTCGGGCCCTGGCGTTCCGGAGTTTGAGCCTGCGATGCGGGAGGCTGTGCAGCAGGCTGTGGCGCAGAGCGGTGAGGCTGGTTCGCTGACCCGCGGTCCCGGTGGGCCGACTCACTTGTTCGCGGTTCCCCTCGCAGACCCGGGCCAGCCCGCGCGCGGGGTCCTGGTGGTTCTGCACGACACCGTCTATCTCGACGACCGCCTGACCCGCGGCATGCTCCGCGGTGCGATGTGGACCGTGGGTGTCACGGCCCTGCTGCTGCTGTTCACCGCCGGCGGATCGTGGGCGATGTTCGAGCGCCCGCTCCACAAGCTCGCCGCGTGGATGCGGCGCCTGCGGTTTGGCAACATGCAAGAGGCGCCCCCACGTGGACTGGCGGTCAGCCGCCTGGCCGACGAGAGCGAGCACCTCGCCGCATCCTTCCGCGCTTCACGCCAGCGTGAGCGGGTGGAGGCCGAAGACACGCTGCGCAGCGAACGCGCCTGGACGCGCGAGCGGCTCCGCGCCCACGCCATCGACGCACTCCGCGGCCAGCAGCTCGTCGTCGTCAGCAACCGCGAGCCGTACATGCACCAGATGCGCGACGGCCGGCCTCAGCTGGTGATGCCCGCCAGCGGCCTCGTCACCGCGCTGGATCCTGTGCTGCGCGCCTGCGGCGGCCTCTGGGTGGCCCACGGCGCGGGCGACGCCGACAAGCAAACCGCCAACGCATCCGGCTGCATCGCCGTGCCGCCCAGCGACCCGCGCTACACGCTCAGGCGCGTCTGGATCAGCAAGGACGAGGAGCAGGGGTACTACTACGGCTTCTCCAACGAGGGGCTCTGGCCGCTGTGCCACCTCACCCACGAGCGCCCGCTCTTTCGCGCGTCCGACTGGGACCACTACGTGCGGGCCAACCGCCGCTTCGCGGACGCGGTGCTCGAAGAGATCGGCAACGAGAACGCCGTGGTCATGGTTCAGGACTACCAGCTCGCGCTGGTTCCGGGCATGCTCAAAGAGAAACGCCCGGACCTGCGGGTGGGCATCTTCTGGCACATCCCCTGGCCCAACGCCGAGGCCTTCCGCATCTGCCCGTACCGGGTCGAGATCCTCCACGGGATGCTGGGGGCCGACCTCATCGGCTTCCACCTCCAGCAGCACTGCAACAACTTCCTCGACACCGTTGACCGCATGGTCGAAGCCCGCCTCGACTGGGACCGCTTCGCGGCGGACCTCAAGGGTCACACGGCGGTCGTGAGGCCGTTCCCCATCAGCGTGCAGGCGTGGTCTGAGAAGGACGTAGCAACCGGCGACGTGCTCGCCGAGCACATCGACTTGCTCAAGCAGCAGCACGGGCTCACAACGCCGGGCCTCCGCATCGGCGTCGGCGTAGATCGGATCGACTACACAAAGGGCATCGCCGAACGCTTCCGCGCGGTCGACCGGTTCTTCGACAAGCACCCCGAGCACCGCGGCCGCTTCACGTTCGTCCAGCTCGGGGCGCCCAGCCGCACCCACATCCCCCGCTACCGCGACCTGGTCAACGAGCTCGAGGCGATGGCCGACGCGATCAACTGGAAGTACCCGTCGGAGAACGGCGACTGGAAGCCCATCCGCCTGCTCGTTGACCACCACGATGCGCAGACCGTCCACGCCTTCATGCAGGCCGCCGAGGTGTGCATCGTCAGCTCCCTCCACGACGGCATGAACCTCGTCGCAAAGGAGTATGTCGCAGCCAAGGGCGCCGCTGGCGAGGGCGAGCCCGGCGTGCTCATCCTCTCCGAGTTCGCCGGGGCAGCCCGAGACCTGCCCGAGGCCCTGATCATCAACCCCTACGACACCGAAGAGTTCGCCGCGGCGATCAACACCGCGATCGTGATGGACCCCAAGGAGAAGCGCCAGCGCATGACGCGCATGCGTGTGCGCGTGGAAGGGAACAACATCTACCGTTGGGCGGCGGACTTCCTCGGCGCTTTGGCGCACACCAAGGACAAGCCAGAGCGGGCCGTCGTCGACCGAACCTGAGGAGGGCGCTTTGGAACTCAACCAGCGACTCTCGATGATCGCGGCTGCGCCTTTCCTGCTCGTCGCCTGCGACTTTGACGGAACCGTTGCCCCGATCGTCAGCGTTCCCGGCGACGCCAGGATGGACCCGCGCTGCCGCGACGCCCTCAACGCGCTGGGGATGCTCCGCCGCACGAGGGTTGCCCTCGTCTCCGGTCGGTCGTTGGCCTGGCTCAGCGCAGCGGCCGGGCTCGTGAAGGAGCCCATGCTCTATGGCAGCCACGGCGCTGAGTGCAGCGAGGGCCAGGAGGCCGGCCATGATGCCGAACTCGTGCGCCGACTCAACGACCGGCTCAAAGACCTCGAGGCCCGGTGGCCCGGCGTGCAGGTTGAGGTGAAGCCGTTCGGTGCGGCCGTGCACTTTCGCAGGGCCGATCCTGCTGTCGGTGGTGAGGTGCTGGAAGCGGCGCGAGCGGTCGCCTCCGAGTTTGCGGGCCTCACCGTCAAGCTCGGCTCAATGGTCGTCGAACTCACCACGTCCGATGCGCACAAGGGCGACGCCGTCAGTGCGGCCAAGCTCGCCAGTGGCGCCTCCCACACGGTCTTCTTCGGCGACGATGTGACCGACGAGGACGCGTTCGCTGGCCTGGCCGAGGTTGACCTTGGCGTCAAGGTCGGGCCCGGCTCGACCGTCGCCGACGCCCGCGTGGCCGACGTTGCGCACGTCGCCGCCGCGCTGGAGACGCTGGTAGCGGCTCGGCGAGCCCATCTGGCGTCCAGCCAGCCGGTGCCGCTGCAGAACCACTCGCTCCTCTCAGACTTTCGCACCGCCGCCATTGTCAGCCCCGATGCCGACATCGCTTGGCTCTGCCTGCCCCGCGTGGACTCACCGGCCATGTTCGCGGGGATACTCGGCGGGCCGCAAGCCGGCGGCTTTTCGATCAGGCCCTCGGGGGCCGACGCGCCACCGTCTCAGTGTTACGAGGGGGCGTCGATGGTGCTTCGAACAACCTGGCCAACCCTCACGCTCGTCGATTACCTTGACTGCTCTGCGGGTCGGCCGATGCAGAAAGCCGGCCGCACCGATCTGGTCCGCGTGATGACCGGATCGGGCAAGGTGCACATCGTCTTT
>JAUXUZ010000191.1 GCA_030680655.1 Phycisphaerales bacterium | reverse complement strand
AGCAGCAGCAGGCCGCCGATGAGCAGACGCCAGTCGATGATCGCCATGCCGGTAAGACCGAGGATGAACGTGATCAGCGCCTTGGTGGGGTTGTAGAGCACGCTGAAGATCATGTCGCCGACGCTTTGGGCATCCTCGCGGAGGATGCCGGAGACGCCGCCGCTCTTGACGGCCTGGATGCGGTGGAGGGGGAGCGCCGCCATGTGGGCGAAGAGCGACCGTCGCAGGCGGGCGCGCGTGTAGATCGTCAGGCGCGTCATCTGGTAGCGCCCGTTGATGCCGATGACCGTCGAGAGGAGGGCGGCGCCGATCAGCACGCCGCCGCACCACCACAGCAGCGTGCGCGGGTCGGTCGTCCAGCCGTCTGGCCACCAGCGCGGCATGCCGCCGGGTTGTCCCTTGACGCCGACGGCGACGACGTGGTCGAGGATGAACTGCGTAATCGGCGCGCCGAGTATGCCGAGCACGGCCTGGACGGTGACGGTGACCAGCGAGACGGCGATGAGCCACTTGCGCCCGCGGATGAGCCTCCAGAAGGCGACCAGCAGCGAGCGTGCGGGGCGCGAGGCGCGGCGTTTGCCGCGGGGCTGGTCGACCGTCCAGTCAGTCTTGGCGGGCGGCGCGGGCGTGTCGAGCGCCTTGGTGGGCTCGGTCTCCTCCGCGCGCCGCTTGAGGTACTTCCGGTATTGTTGTTTGCTGCTGCCGCCGCTGGCCATTCTGGTGCACCCTAGGCGGGCTGGCGTAGCGGTGGCGACCGCCGGTGGGGGCGGCGGCTGGCGTTACTGCAGGTCCTTGTCCTCAACGCCGAGGAACTCACGCATCTGCTGGTCATAGGTCTCCTGGTCCTTTTCGCGGGAGAGGTCCAGGCGCATCTCGTTGATGACCTTGGTGCCCTGGCGGATCCAGGCGTCGAACGACTCTTTGCTGATATTGGCGGCGATCCACTCACCGAGCTTGCCGCGGAAGGGGGGGCGGGTCATGCGGGCGCCGATGCGCCCGCTCTGGCGGCAGCGGATCATGCCGTCGGGCACGGGCCCGTCGCCGGCGTCTGCCCCCGGCACGGCCTGGGGCGACGCGGAGGCCGCCTCAGCGACCGGTTCACCCAGTTCGCCCAACATCTTCGCCATCGCGTTCTTGGGCATGAGGTCGCCCTTGCCCCCGGCGATCGTGAAGCCCTGGCGCAGGACGGCCTTGGCCCGCTCAGCCTCACCCGACTTCATCAGCGACTCGCCCGCGAGCTGGTACGCCTTGCTCATGTCGGGGACGAGCTCGATGCAGCGCAGGTACGATCGTGCGGCGTCGGCGGGTCGGCCCGATTCGGCATAGGCGCGGCCCAGCGAGAAGTGGGCCATCTCGTTGGTCGGGTCGGCCTGGGTCATGTTTTCGAATTGAGCGATGCGGGCGGCGTTGTCCATGGTTGCGGGAGGGTATTCGCACCGCGCGAAGAACAAGCCGGTTCGGCCGGACGGATTGGGCGGGCGGATTCAGGTGCCAGCTGGGTCCGGGCGGTGAATCTACTGCGATTGGCCGCAAGGGCAGGCGTTGGTCGCCGAGCGGAGTGGGGGGCGGGTCATTGCCGCTATCCTCAGCGGCGCATGAACGGACACACAGCCCAGCCGCTGGCGGTCTCGCTCGCGGGCATCGACCTGCGGAACCCGATCATTCTGGCCGCGGGGACGGCCGGGCTGGTTGACGATGTGGCCGGCGTGATCGACCTCACGATGGTGGGGGCCCTGACGACCAAGAGCATCACGCCGCTTCCGCGCGAGGGAAACGAGACGTGGCGCGTGCTGCCGGCGGGGGCGGCGGGCATGCTCAACGCGGTGGGGCTGGCGAACCCGGGGCTGGATGCGTTCTTGAGCGAAACCGCCGGCAAGGCCCGCGCCCTGCCGTGCCGGGTGTTCGTCTCGGTGGCGGGGTTCTCGATCGACGACTACGTGCAGTGCGCGGCGAACATCGACGCGTTCATCGGCGACAGCGGCGGGTGCGCCGCGGCCAACCTGCACGCGATCGAACTCAACGTCTCGTGCCCGAACGTGAAGACGGGGACGGAGTTTGGGCACACGGCGGCGCTGCTGACTGAGTTGCTCACGGCGGTGCGGCCACAGGTGCATCACGCGAAGCTCTTCGTCAAGCTCTCGCCGGCGACGCCGGACCTGATGAGCGTGGTGCGGGCCGCGTGCGACGGGGGTGCGGATGCGATCACGCTGGGCAACACCTACCCGGCGATGGCGATCGACGTCGAGACGCGCCGGCCGAGCCTCAGCAACACCACCGGCGGGCTCAGCGGGCAGGCGCTGCACCCGATCACGCTCAAGCACGTGCATGATGCGTACCGCCGAGTGATGCTGCCGCGGAAGGAGAGCGGGCAGCGGGTGGTGCCGATCATCGGCGCGGGGGGCGTGGCGTCGTGGCAGCAAGGGGCGGCGTACATGCTCGCGGGTGCGGCGGCGTTTCAGATGGGGACGGCGTTGTTTGCCGATCCGCGCTCGCCGCGGCAGGTGGCGAAGGGGCTGGCGAAGTGGGTGGAACGGCAGGGGGTGGGGAGTGTGGGCGAGTTGGTGGGTGGGGTGCGGCTGTCGGGGGGGTGAGGCGTGGGGATCGGCGTCATGTTTCAGGGGTGAATGGAACCGCGATTCTGCGCGTGCGTCCAACGTTGCGTGCGCCCTCTTGTCCGGTCAAGGCGAGTCCAAGTGGTTCTTTGCATGATTGTGGGGTTCGTGCTTCAACTGCTCTGCGCATGGGCGTTTGCTTTGCTGGGAAGCAGGAACGGCGAGTTCACGCAGATCGGGCTTTCGGGTTACAAGGAGTACGGGTGGAGCGCCTTCAATTGGTCGCCTGAATTGAGCGAAGTCGATCGAGCCTCGCTTCAGCGATCAACTCTCCAGCTGATTCGAGCCGACCTCGGTGATGAGTTCATCGATGTGCTTCCTGGCGACGAAAACTCGCGCCACGTCACTCGCGAGATCACAGCAGGCACAGGCTTGACGTTTGAGCGGGTCTTTGCCGGCTGCTTTCTTCGCGAACACCGGATCGACCGGATCGATCTCTATGCTGGATGGCCGTTTCACAGCACGAGATGCTCGTTTCCTGATGGGCACTTCTTCTGGTCGCTCGAACCCACGGGACGCGAGTTGAGGGCGCTTGACTGGCAGGACGCCTGGCAGATATGGGTTGAAGTCGAGGACCTTCCTGTTTGGGGTCAGGAGGGCGGCTGCTTCGGCCTTTCGCCAGCTCCGGTACAGCTACGCCCACTTCCAAGACGTATCCGCCTTTGGGCAACCATCGCGAACACTCTCCTCTTTGGAGGATTTCTTTGGGGTGTGCGGTTCGGGCCGGGGATGGCGTTCGATGCGTGGCGCAAGCATCGAACGGGTTGTGCGAACTGCGGGTACGACATCTGCGGACTGTCACGATGCCCCGAATGCGGCACGCCCGTCACTTCGGCGCCTTCGCCGCCATCTTCCGCAACCGCTCCTTGAGCCCCGGCACGCTGGGCACCTGCTGCGTCAGGCAGTGGACCGACCCGAGCCCCCAGATCAGCTGCCGGCAGTCGACGCCGATGACCTTGTGCTGCGGCAGTTCGTCCTGAAGGATGGAGAGCGCCTCGGCCTCGGTCGGCCGGTCGCCAAAGGTCGGCACCAGCACGGCGCCGTTGACGAAGTGGAAGTTCATGTACGTCGCGGGGCAGCGCTCGCCCTCGATGATCACCGGCCTGGGCATCGGCAAGATGACGATGTTAAAGTGGTGGCCGTTCTGGTCGCGCGCCTTGCACAGCTTCTGGAACGCCCGCTGGAGCGGCTTGTAGTTGGCGTCGCGCGGGTTGTCCTCCAGCGCGATCGCGACGGTGGTGGGGTTGATGAAGCGGGCGAGGTCGTCGATGTGCCCGTCGGTGTCGTCGCCTTCGATCCCTTCCGCCAGCCAGACGATGTGCTCCTGGCCGTAGTAGTCCTTCAGGTGGCGCTCGATCTTCTGCTGCGAGACGCCCTTGTTGCGGTTGGGGTTGAGCAGGCACTGGCTGGTGGAGAGGATCGTGCCGCGGCCGTTGAACTCGACGCTCCCGCCCTCCATGACGATCGGCGCGTCGAAGAGCTTCAGCTTCGCGGCTTTGGCGATCTTCGTCGGCACAGCGTCGTCGCTGTCCCACGGCGGGTACTTGCCGCCCCAGGCGTTGAACTTCCAATCCACGACCGCGGCCTGTTTGCCCGCGTGCCGCGGCGACTTCCCCTTGACGACAAACGCCGGCCCGTGGTCGCGGCACCACGCCTCGTTGGTCATGATGTAGTGGAAGAAGACGGCCTGTGAGCGGCCCGTGAGCAGCTTCTTCTCTACGCCGTTGGCGGCGAGGGTCTCAAGCGCGATGCGGTGGTAGTTCTCGTTGGGGACGTTGATGTGGACGTCTTCGTGCTGAGCGATCGCGCGCACGAGCCCCGCCAGATTCGGCGCGATTCGGTGGTACCGCCCGGGGAAACTGATCCCTTCCGGGCGAGGCCAAGACAGCCAAGTTGCACAGTGGGGGGCCCATTCGGGCGGAAACGTATAGCCGAGCTTGCGAGGAGTACTCACTTCGATCCCTTCGCTACCTTCGTTGTTCAAATACTCAGACGCTGAAACGCTTGGTCATGTCCCCGTACGCGTCGATCCGCCGGTCCCGCAGGAACGGCCAGTGCGTCCGCGCGAACTCGACCTTGTTGAGGTCGCACTCGACCACCATCACCTGCGGCTTGTCGATCGCGGCGCGGTGGATTACCTGCCCGTTTGGCGAGGCGGCGAACGACTGGCCCCAGAACTGGATGCCGTCTTTGTTCACCGGCTTGCCGTCGGGCCCGGCGATGAACTCGTGCCCCACGCGGTTGGGTGCGCAGACGTAGCAGCCGTTGGCGATGGCGTGGGCCCGCATCGAGACTTCCCACGAGTCGTGCTGGGCCTCGCCGTACTCCTTCTTCTCGCTGGGGTGCCAGCCGATGGCGGTGGGGTAGAAGAGGATCTCGGCGCCCTGCATCGCGGTCAGGCGTGCGCCCTCGGGGAACCATTGGTCCCAGCAGATCAGCACGCCGATGGTCGCGTGCTTGGTCTTCCACGCGCGGAAGCCCAGGTCGCCCGGTGTGAAGTAGAACTTCTCGTAGTAGAGCGGGTCGTCGGGGATGTGCATCTTGCGGTAGACGCCCATCAGCGAGCCGTCGGCGTCGATGACCGCGGCGGTGTTGTGGTAGAGGCCGCTGGCGCGCTTCTCAAAGAGCGACGCGACGATGACGATGCCGTACTTCCTGGCGAGCTTGCGGCAGGCGTCGGTGCTCGGGCCGGGGATGCTCTCGGCGAGTGAAAAGAACCGGTGGTCCTCCACCTGGCAGAAGTACTGGCTGGTGAACATCTCCTGCGTGCAGACGATTTTGGCGCCGGCCTTGGCGGCCTGCTCGATCAGGGCCATCTGCTGCTTGCGGTTCTCGGCGGGGTTCTCAACGCACGCAAACTGCGTGAGGCCGACGGGGACGACGCGGTCGGCCGCCCGGGATGAGGGGCGGAAGGCCTTGCCTGACTTCTTCGCTGGGGTCTTCTTCGCCATCGTGGGGCGAGGGTAGGGGATTGGATGGTGACGCGGTGAACAGAGGACCTGGGCGGCAGTGGACAACGGAGGCACTGCGGGCGGTGATTCATGCGATCGGGCGTGCACGAAACCGGCCCTGGTTTCACCGCGTCACCCCCTCACCGTGTCTCCGCTTCATCTTCGCTCCCCCGGTTGATTCACGGCCCCGGGCCGCCGATGATTGACCCGACTTCCGGAGAGGTGGCCGAGCGGCTGAAGGCGTCGGTTTGCTAAACCGATTTACGGGTTTAGGCCTGTAACGAGGGTTCGAATCCCTCCTTCTCCGCTTGCCGACGACCCGGGCCCTTGGGTGCCCGGGTCGTTGTGCATCCGGGCCGGGAAAGTCGGTCGGCTTGCCCAGCGGGCAACGAAAAAGGCCCGGGCTGAGCCCGGGCCTGGAAGTCCATCGTTGAGCGAGGCCTGCCGAGTCGGCTTATTCCTCGCCGGCGGGGGCGGCCTGCGGGACGGGGGCAGCCTCGGTGGGCAGGGCGGCCATGCGCAGGTTGGCCTCGACGGTCAGATCGATCTGGCCGTCGGTCGACTTCATCTCCTCTTCGTTGAGGTGGTCGGCGCGGGTGATGAGGTGGCGCATCAGGCTCTCTGAGAGCGTGAAGGCGCGGTCGATCGCGGCGAGCTTGTCGGTGGGGGAGTTGAAGTAGACGAGGATGTAGACGCCGCGCTTCTGCTTGTTGATCGAGTAGGCGAGCTGGCGGTCGCCCCACTTCTTGAGGCTGATGATCTCAGCGCCGTTCTTGGTGATGGTCTCTTTGATGAACTCGACCGTGCCCTTGAGGTCGACGTTGGCCGACTGAGGGAACAGGAGCATCGCTTCGTACGCAACCGTGGGGATATACCGCATGGGAAACACCTTTCAGTATGGGTCCCCGGGATTTGCCGGGGCATGTCGGTCCGGCTCACGGGCACACGCCCGGGGCCGGGACCAAGGGGACAAGCATAGCGCCTTTTCCCTACCGCTCCCAGCGGGAGGGTCGGCCGAGTCCGCGAGGTCGGGGAGGGGGTTTGTTAAGCCACCACAGGGGCGTTTATCACGTTCATCGCCTTCGCCAGCCCGAACTTGGCGAAGAGCATCGCCCCCTCCGCGGCGCGGTCCAATGCCGGTTCGAGCCGCTTGAGCTCGTCGCCGGCGAAGCGGCTGAGCACCCAGTCCGCCAGGTCCGCGTACTCGGGGGGCTTGGCCTCGACGCCGATCCGCACGCGGGCGTACGCCTGCGTCCCCAGGGTCCGGTCGATGTCGCGCAGGCCGTTGTGCCCGCCGTGACCGCCTTCGCCGCGGACCCTTACGGTACCAACGGGGAAGGCCGTGTCGTCGTGCATCACGATGATGTCGCCCACCGCCACCTTGTAGAACCCCGCCGCCTCCTGCACGCTGCTCCCCGAGCAGTTCATGAAGCGCATCGGCTTCAGCAGCAGGCACCGCTCGCCCTGGATCTCCGTCTCGATGACCTCGCCGCCGAACTTCTGGCGTGCGGCGGCCGACCGCGCAAACTGCGCGATGAGGCGGTCCAGCGCCACGAAGCCCGCGTTGTGGCGCGTCTTCTCGTACTGCGAACCGGGATTGCCGAGGCCGACGATGAGCTTCATGGGGGAGGCATCAGGGATCGGCGATCAGGCATCAGTGAAGGCAACGACAGCAGGCCTTGCCCTGATGCCTGACTCCTGATGGCTGATGCCTTCTCGAATCGGCCGCCACGCCGTTAAGCGTGGCGGACCGTGGTTGATTACTTCTTCGCAGCCGGTTTGGCCGCGGCCGCGCCCGCGGCGGGCTTGGCGCCTGCGGCGGGCTTGCCACCGGCCTTGGCATCGGCGGCGGCCTTCTCGAGACGCTCCTTCTCGCCGATGACCTCGGGCCCGGCGACGGCGGTGGTCGCGACCGTGGCGGCCTCGGCGACGACCTCTTCAACGGCCTCGACGATCTGAGCGACCACCGAGTGCGTATCGGTGATCAGCTTCATGTCGTCAGCGGGGAGCTTGACCTCGCCGGCGGTGATCTGCTGGTTCATGTCGAGCTCGGAGATGTCGACGGCGATGAACTCGGGCAGGTCGATCACGCGGCACTCGATCTCGACTTCCGAGAACGGGTGGACGAGGATCGCGCCGGCGGTCTTGAGACCCTTGGCGTCACCCTTGAGCGAGATGCGCACCTTGGTGTGCACGCGCTCGTTGGCGTCGACGCGGGCGAAGTCGACGTGCACCGGGTTGTTGCCCAGGTAGTCAAACTGCACGTCGCGGATCAGCACCATCTGCCCGTCGGCCTGGCCGGCCATCGCGAGCGTGAAGACCTTCTGGCCGCCGCGCACGTGCCCCAGGAGTTCCTTGGCGTCAAAGTCGACCGAGACGGGGTCCTGCTTGTGCCCGTAGACCACGCCGGGCATGCGGCCCTGTGCGCGGAGGCGCTGGGAGTAGCGGGAGCCGTGCTTGGTGCGGACGGCCGTTTGAATCTTGATCGCTTCCTTCTTCATAACTCGTTTCCTTTCACAGAATTTCTCGAACCGGTGTTGTAAAACCATTCCCGCCGGCGACGGCCGCGGGCCCCCTCCCGACGCTTGTTACCTCTTCACCCCCGCGGTGCCCCTGAACAGGGCGCTGATGGACAGGTTGCAGTGGATGCGGTGGATCGCCTCACCCAGCAGGTCGCCCACGCACAGCTCCGTCAGCTTGTGCCGGATGGGGTCAACGCGCGGGCCCAGCGGCACGGTGTTGGTCACCACGATCTCGCTGATCGCCGGCGACATGAGCTTCTCGATCGCCTTGCCCGCCATCACGCCGTGGGTGGCCGCGGCGATGACCCGCTTGGCACCCTGCTGCATGACCAGCTCGGCCGCCTGCACGACGGTGCCGCCGGTGGCGATCATGTCGTCGAACATCAGCACCGTCTTGCCCTTGACGTTGCCGATGATGTGGCTCGTCTCGACCTCGCTGCCGCTCTTGCGGCGCTTGTTGATGATCGCCAGCTCGCCCTGGAGCAGGTTGGCGAAGCTCTCGGCCACCTTCACGTTGCCCACGTCGGGGCTCACCAGGCACAGGTCGGTCAATTCGGCGCGCTTGGCGGCGAAGTGCTTGTGGAAGACCGGCGTCGCCGAGAGGTGGTCAACGGGGATGTCGAAGAACCCCTGGATCTGGGCGGCGTGCAGGTCGAGGGCGAGCACGCGGTCGATGCGGGCGGCGGTGAGCAGGTTGGCCACCAGCTTGGCGGTGATGGGCACGCGCCCCTCGTCCTTGCGGTCCTGACGGGCGTAGCCGAAGTAGGGGATCACCGCCGTGATGCGCTTGGCGCTGGCGCGCCGCAGGCAGTCGACGTAGATCAGCAGCTCCATGATGTTGTCGTTGACCGGCGCGCACGTGCTGAGCACCACGAAGCAGTCGCGCCCGCGCACGTCCTCTTCGAGCTTGACGAGCACCTCGCCGTCGGGGAACGTCTCGATCCGCGACTGGCCCGCCTTGAACGACGCCTGCTTGTCCTGCTGGCGGCCCAGGTCGCGCTCGATGTGGCTGCAGATCCGGTCGGCCAGGTACTGGCTCGTGCGACCGGCGAACACCTTGAGCTGGGAGAGGTCGTTGTTCACCGTGCGGCTCCACGCGGGGCGGGTGTGGTAGACGAGCGCGACCGATAGATCGCGTCGACCTCCGCCAGCTGCGCCGGCGTGTTGATGCTCAGGATGTCCTGCGGCGGCACCGCCTCGATCACCTCGACCCGCTCGCCCTGCTTCAGAAGCAGCGAGGGGACGTCGGTGATGTAGTACTCGCCCGACGCCTCGTTGCGCTTCACCTGCGCCAGCGCGGTGAAGAGCTTGGCGGTGTCAAAGCAGTAGTACGAGGGGTTCACCTCGCGGATCTTCAACTGCTCGGGCGTGCACTCTTTGTGCTCAACGATCGCCGCGAGGTTCCGCTTGTCGTCGCGCACGATCCGCCCATAGCCGGTCGGGTCGTCGATCACGCTGGTGGCCAGCGTCGCCGCGGCATCTGCCGCGGTGTGCGCCTTCAGCAGCGTCTGGAGCGTTTCCGAGCGGATCAGCGGGCCGTCACCGGCGAGCACGAAGCACGCCCGGCCCTGCTCACCCGCCGTCGCCCCGAGCGTCCCCTTCGCGCTCAGCACCGCGTGCCCGGTGCCCAGCTGCTGCTCCTGCAGCGCGTACTCGATCCCCTCGTTCCACGCCGCCCCCTGCGCGGCCATCAGGTCGCGCACGACCTCCTGCTTGTACCCCACCACGAGCACGATGCGCTCGCACCCGGCCTCGCGGCAGGCATCCACCACCGCGCACACCATCGGCCGCCCGCCGACGGGATGCACGACCTTCGGCAGGTCGCTCTCCATCCGCGTGCCCTTGCCAGCCGCCAGGATGATCGCGATGGGGGGGCGTGCCGTGCCGGATTGTCCGCTGCTGTTTGCCATCATCGTTCCGTTCGCCGTTCGCCGTCTGCTTCCACTGATGCCTGATCGCTGATGCCTACTCACCAAACTGGCCCACTTGGATTCGAACCAAGACAAGCAGAACCAAAGTCTGCTGTGCTACCGTTACACCATGGGCCACTCAATTCCCTCCTTCGCCCGCGGGGCGGGAGACCGTGCTTTCGGGAGCGCAGCGCTCGAAAGCCGGAAGTGAAGTGGTCTCCTTCACTTTGATGAGGGTTCTTTGCTCTTCGCCGACCGACACAACCTCCACGCCCATTGCGGGCTCCACAGCCGGATCGTCCCGGACTGATCAAGTGACCACGTCGCTACGCGGTCCTGGTTGTGGGGGGTGCCCATCAGGCCGCGGCGAGGAACGCATGTCTTGGGTACCCCGACGCTCCGCGTCGGGCCTTTGCGTTCCACTGAACCTCAGACCGCCTCTCGCCGCGAGAGCCGGCCCCTGTCCGCGCCTTGGCCTGATGGATGATCAGGCGTCCGTCACGGTCGGGTTTCGAACAGGCAGATGATTGGCCGCCGGTGCCCCGTCGTCAACCCGGCCCCGCCGCGGTGTAGAAGGAATGAGTCACGAGTCACGAGCAACAAGATCAAGGCAGGAAATCCCGAACACGCCCCTTCCGGCATTCCCTCATCGCTCGTGACTCATCGCTCAGACCTTCGATTCCGCCCTCCAATCGCGGTTTTGGACCGTCCAGCCCCCCGCGCGGGCTATTCACCGCCGGTGCTGAACCCTCCACCGCCGATGCTGAACGATCCATCGCCGATGCTGAAGGCTCCACCGCCGATGCTGGGCGCTTCACCGCCGATGCTGAAGGCCCCACGGCCGGTGCTGAAGGCTTCACCGTGGCCGCTGGAGCGTTCACCGCCGATGCTGGACGCTCCACCGCCGATGCTGAAGGCTTCACCGCCGGCGGTGAACGGTTCGTTTTGAAATGAAGCGTCCGCGTTTCGCCCTGACGCGTGCCGAACGGCATCACAGAGGCCCGACCGGAAGGAAGGGCTGGCTGGACTGAGTGTGCCCACCGAGGCCCGACCGGAAGGGAGGGCTTATTTGGACGTTCAACGGGACGGACGGCGTTCCCGCTGCGCAGGTGACGGCGCGCGTCCGAGTGCGAGCGGCCGGGGGAGCTACTGAATTCTCACAAGACGCGGGGCCAAGTCCCAGACGTCGGGCTTAGTCCCCCACACGCGGTAGATGGCACCGATCTGCTCGTCCCGGAACAAGAAGATGTAGTTCACCGGACCCTTGAAGTACCCGGCCGCATCCTTCTCGTTGAGCGTGGCGTACAGCCTGAAGCCGTAGTCGTAGCCACCGGGCACGCTCTCACATGACACGTACCCACGTTCGACGGCACCAAAGGTGAGACTTGACTGCGATTCGCTGACGCCCTTGTCGTGGAAGTACGCGCGGGCTTGGGACTCCGCCAGCGACTGCGCAATCGCAGAGCCGTAATTCGCTTCCGCCAACTGCGCATCGGTCGGCCGATACATCGTGCGGCAACCGCTGGCCGCGGCGACCAGGCAGAGAGTCCCTACAGCAGTCAGCCCAATCGGCCTCCGCCAAAGAAGCGGGAACTTCACTTTCCGACCGCCCGGTTGAACTCTTCAGCGCTGATTTCTTTCAACTGGGTGTTCTGGAGCGTGAGCACTTCGCCTGTTTTTCCGTCGGTGAAGACGACCGCGCC
>JAUXUZ010000180.1 GCA_030680655.1 Phycisphaerales bacterium | reverse complement strand
CACCATCGACACCGCCGGCCCCCACGCCGCGACCCGAGCCGACGCAGAATGACAAGCAGCAAGGCGGCGCCGCCGTCGCGAGCCCCAGCCGCGCCAAGGCCGCGCCCGTCAGCAGGCCGCTGGATCAGTACAAGGTGCTGCTGCACAACGACGATTTGAACGAGATGATGTTCGTGGTCCAGACCATCGTTGAGGTGGTCCCGATGGCGGCTCAGCAGGCGTTCAGCGTCATGGCCGAAGCGCACAAGTCCGGGGTGGCGCTGGTGACGGTTACCCACCTTGAGCTGGCCGAGCTCTACCAGGACCGGTTCCAGAGCAAGGGCATCACCGCGACCATCGAAAAGGCCTGAGCCGCACGTTCGCGCACCCGTGGCAGGGGCAAGCAAGCAGGAGCGCTGCAGATCCGGACGCTGAGCGTTTTTGCCTCTGCGCCGGGTTATGGCTCCATTTGAAGGCCGTCTTGAGCCCGCGGGGGTCGATAACCGCCCGCCCCTTTCCCATTGATTCACCGGCGCTGCCAGGAATCCGGCGCGGGTTCCCGCGCTCCCGGACCTGCCCAGCCGTTACGCCGGGAGAACTCTCGCCGCGCCGCACGCGCGTTGGAAGCGGTGCGCGTGCGCGTTGAAACGCTGCGCACGCTCCAGCCCCGCGCGGCCCCCTCCGATGAACGGTGTGCCTCGCGGCCACCAGGGCGTTCCGGTGGAGCAGGGGTAGTTGATGGGGACTCATCAATGGCTCTTCGCATCGGAGATGTACTTGTCGGGATGGGGGTGCTCAGCACCCAGCAGGTCGAAACGGTGCTGGCCGAGCAGCGCCGCAGCGGCCGCCCATTTGGCGTGATCGTCGAGCGTCTGTTCGACATCGACCCGCGCGTGGTTGACCGCGCCTGGGCCGAGCAGTACGCGTCGAGCGCAACGAGCGTCGACCCGATGAAGGAACGCAGCGATCTGGAGGTGGTCCAGATGGTGACGCGCCGGCAGGCGTGGCAGTTCCGGATTCTGCCGCTGCGGCGCGACGCCGGCGGCGACGTGATGATCTGCACAAGCAAGGAGAACCTCCCCCGCGCTCTGCGGTTTGCCTACGGGCACTTCGGGCCGTCTTGCTCCTTTGTCGTCTGCGACGATGAGCGTCTCTTCGACGCCTTGGAGAAGCACCACCCGATGCCTGGAGCGCGGGAACGACTGATGATGACGCACGCGTAGCCGTGCGGGGCACTTCATCTCCGCGAACGGACCGAGCGACCTCGGGCCCGACGGGGCGGCACCGGCTGACGGTGGCCCATCGAGCCCAATGACGAACGACACCACTCATCCGGCGGACCGGCGGGCACGTGCTCCCCCCTTGGGGCGGCTCACCCGGGTTCGCCGGTTGTGCATTTTTGAACGGGGCGTTTCAGCTTCAGGTAGAGCAGCGCGACGCCTGCGGTGAGCAGGTTCGCGGCCGTCTCGGCCGCGGTGACCGCGAGCACCACCACCGGGAGCGACTCACCCGCGAGCGAGGCGATGGCGGCAACGGTGCCGCCCTCACGCGCTCCCAGCGCGCCCGTAGGCGCGGTCGCCTGGATCGCAAAGTAGACGCTGTCGGCAACGACGCACTGGCCGGCGGTCATCGTGGCGCCCACCGCCGCCGCCGCGACCGCGAACCGCCACACGCCAAAGCCCATCGAGAGCGAGCGCCAGGCGACGCCCTGCGCCACCGCCAAGGGTGATGCGAGCATCTCCGGCCCGCGCCGGAATTGGCCGTACCCCGACCAGCGCGTCAACCGCCCCAGCGTGCGCGGGAACCGTTCGCCCATGCCGGAGACCCAACCCCAGAACCGCTCCGTGCGCGTCAGACGCCCGAAGGCCACTGTGGCGGCCGCCAGCAGGACCGTGCCGGCCGCGACCACCCCCCACCACACCGCATCGACACGCTTGAGCGCCAGCGAGGCCACCAGCGGCGGCAGCACGCCGACGGCCATCACGCACAGCGTGGCGCCCAGCCACGCGAAGATCAGCGGCACGGGCATGCCGTTGCGCGTGCGGTGGAGGTAGAGCCGCGCCACGACGCTCATCTTGAACGGCAGGTTGTTCAGCAGCGTGCTCACGGCGTTCACCGCGAGCACGTCGGGCACCGGGAGCCGCGCGACGGGCGAGGCGATGGCGTGGAACATCATCCCCGAGCAGAGGCTCACACCGACCGAGAGCGCCAGCAGCGTGGCGAGCGTGCCGGGCGACTGCGCCAGCTTCTTCACCTGCTCGACGCGCGCCTGATCGCCGGCGACGAGCCAGACGCACCAGGCCAGCAGCAGCAGGCCCACCGCGAAGCCGATCCCCTGTACCCAGCGCGACGCCGCCGTCGCGGGGCGACCGTCCAGCGGCTCTGTCTGCAAGGGGCCGCTCACGCGCCGATCCTGGGCGAAGGCCGCGCCGGAGGCTCTGTCGATGGGCGGTCGGCCGGCACCTCGAACAGCCGGATCGCCGTGCGCCCCTGCAGCGTCGTCCAGCTCCGCACGGGCTCGCCGAGGGTGAAGGCCCACGCCTCAAGACGCTCGGGCGTGATGGCGTCGTCGAAGCCGTACGTGCGGCGGTAGCGCTCGATCTCCGAGTCGTTGATGAGGATGTACGTTGCGCCCGTCGCCCGCACCGCGCGGGTCCACGCCGCGGGCTCGTCGGGGTGCGCCGCCATCGCGGCGCCGAGCACCGAGCGGTCCCACGTGGTGTTGTAGATGTGCGGAACGGTGTAGTAGAGCGGCGCCGCATCGCCGAGCATGAAGAGCTTGTCGGTGGGCTCGAGGGTCACGGCGGTGTAGACCGTCGGGGGCGCGGACCGCTCGACCTGCGTCCGCTGGTCGAGCGTGAGGGTTGAGAAGCGCAACGCGAGCGTCTCGCCGCTGAACTCCGACACGCCGCGCGAGAGCGCCTCGTTGGGCCGTCCCTGGTTCTCGGTGAGGAAGAGCCGCACCGTCGCGGCGGAGGCCATCAGCGGCACGACGCACACGAAGATGAGGCTGAGCCGGCGCGCGGGGGCCATGACGCCGCCCTCGCCCACCAGCACCGCCGCCAGCAGGCCCAGTGCGCACGCGAGGTTGGGCAGCAGCGGCATCAGGAAGCGCGACTGCCCGTGGGTGGCGACGATCCAGAAGCCAAAGCCGGCGGCAACGCCCGCCGCGAGCAGCGCGGCGGTGATGTGGGTCTGGCGGCGGAGGGCCAGCAGCACCGCAGCGCCGGCGCTGATGGGGAACATCATGGCCCACTGCGTGTGCATCACGCCGCGCGGCTCACCGTTGAACGCGCCCGGCTCGGGGGTTGGCGAGAAGAGCCGGGTGGTCTGCTCACCGATGGTGCCGTCGCGCCCGTGCGCCTTGTGGAACCGCGCCGCTTGCTCGGGGCTCCAGTGGGCGGTGCCCATCGCCGTTGACAGCGGGAAGGCCGGGTTCCCGCACGCGGCCCAGTTGCGGATCGCCGGGGGCGCGAGCATCAGCAAGCCCCCCACCGCCCCGGCGATCAGCGGCTTGGGCCACTGGCGCAGGGGGATCGACGTCAGCAGCAGCAGAGCAACCGTCGGCCCGGCCATGAAGAAGAACGTGGGCTTGCACGCCGCGGCCGCGCCCAGCAGCAGGCCAGCGCCGAGCCCGCGCTTCCACGGCGCACCGTCGCTCACCGCGGCGAGCATCGCGCCGGCGGCGAGCGCCACCGCGGCCATCTCGTTGTAGGCCAGCGAACCGGTGACCACCGTCCACGGCACACCGAGCACGGTGGCGAACGCCAGCCCGCCACCGAGGGTTGCACCTTCGCTCTGCACACCGCACCGGCGTGCGATGCTGGCGGTCAGCGCGCCGATGGTGAACGCGGCGATGAGCGTCTGGCCCACGTGCACGAACTGGCAGGCGAGCACACCCAGGCCGTCGCCGGTGATCAGTTGCCCGCCGCACAGCGCGGCGATCTGCGTGAAGCCCGCCTCCGCGTAGGAGGGGAGGAAGGAGTAGACGTTGTGCTGCAGCGGCCAGATGCGTGAACCCTGCGCCCACTCCTGTGCCAGCGGAAGGTGGTAGCTCAGTGCATCGAACCCGCCCGCTTCACTGCGCCAGAGCACACCGGGCGGGTTGGCGGCCGCGACCAGCAGCACCGCGACCGATGCGCACGCCAGCAGCACGGTCCACGGCGCCTGTGGCAGCCTCGGCCGGGTCCTCAGCAGCCTTCCACCCTGCACCGCCAGCAGGCCGAGCCCAACGGCAAGCACAAGACCCGCGACGATCTGGCCGTACCCGCTGCCTCCGGCCGAGAACCCGCCGGCGATGCCGACCAGGTGGTCAATGAAGAGGAGCGTGGCGAGCCCCGCGGCGGGCTGCAGGCAGAGACGGTCGCGCGTGCCCGCGGCGAGCAGCGCGGCAACCGGCCAGCCGTAGCCGATCGCCGCGAGGATGAAGCCGGCCGCGATGGCACTGGAAGTGAACCATGTGTAAAGGACCGTCGCGGCCGAGGCGATGGCCGAGTCGTCGGAGGCGATGCCCAGGCAGGACAGCCCGAGGGCGAGAGAAGCGGGGATGGCGATCAGGCAGAGGCCGACCGCGTGCCGGCTGAGGCGGGAGGTGGTGCTGGGGAGGGTCTGGTCGGTCATGGTGGTGGGTCGTCAGAAGCGGGATTCCGCCGGCTCGCCGGGTCGTTAGGATACTGGCGTGCCGACACGGGTTTCCGACAAGAATCTCGACAACATCCGCATCGTGGAGCCGCTGTGCGCCGTTTTCCGGCGTCGGCTGCGTGACGAGGGGCTCAAGTACACCGCCGAGCGGGCCCGCATTCTTGATGCGGTGATCGCGCTGCCGGGCCCGTTCACGGTCGAGGAACTGCTCGCACGCCTGAAGGGGGGCTCGCCTCGGGTGAGCAAGGCCACGACCTACCGGACGGTGAAACTGCTGGCCGACAGCGGGATCGTGCGGCCGGTGGTGCTCAACAGCGATCAGACGCACTACACGCTGGCCTACGGGCGTGGGAGCACGGCAATGCTGGTGCACGCGGCGACGGGACGGATGGAGATGGTTGATGCGCCGGGCCTGGCGGAGCTGTGCGCGCGTCTGTGCGCAGCCCACGGGCTGAGCCTTGATGGGCAGAGCCTGATGGTGTACGCCGCGCCGGCTCGGTGATGCGTGGGGGCAGGGGGCGGGAGGGAAGCAGGGAGAACCGCCCAACGAAAAACGCCCCGGAAACCGGGGCGTCTTCTGGAACAATGGGCCTGGCTGGACTCGAACCAGCGACCTCACGCTTATCAAGCGTGCGCTCTAACCAACTGAGCTACAAGCCCTTGTCGCCCGGGCTTTTGGCACGGGGGGCGAGTATAGCCCCGGGCATCGGAGGGGCAACGCAGGCGCGTGGCCCTAGGGGATTCCCTGAGTTCGGCGACCGGACTGAGCATTCGTAGGGAGGGGCGTTGGGCGGGAAAGGAGCCGAGGCGGCGAAGACAGGCCTCGGATGGACACGGATCGGACAGATCGAGACAGAAGACGGTTTACCACAGAGGCACAGAGGACACAGAGAAGAAAGAGAGAGGAGGGGAGAGGGTGAGGAGCGTCCAGCCCAGCGTTCTGCGCTTGCGGCCGATGCGGGGAGAGCGAGACGGTCCGTTGGACCGCGCGGATTCACTTCCGGCTTTCATACGCTGCACTCCTGAAAGCACGGGGGGCGGGGCTTCTTCGGCACGGGTGGAGTTTACTCGAAATTGCGATGAGCCGAGGAGGCAAAGACAGGCCACGGATGGACATACGGTGGTTCGTTCGTTGATTCGGAGGCAGCGGAACGATCCGGCCGCGGAAGCCGCGGCCACTTCGGCGTCAGAGCAATGCTCTGACCTCTTGACTTCCGGCTCTGGTCGGCTGCGCCTCCCGTCGCACGGTGCCTGCGGCAGCAAGGAGGGAGAGCTTTGTTGGTCGCTTTCCGGGGGTGTCGGCGGTCAGGGCACCGCCTCACGCCCCGGCTTTGTCCTATGACCGCTGCCGCGGTCTGAGGCAGGGTTGCGGCCGGTGGTTGGGGTTGCGCACGAGGTGTTTGGCTAGGCGGGGGCATTGCCCTTGTGCTTGCGCACAAGGCTCGTATCGATGCCTGGCTTGATCCGCGTTCATCCGCGTTTATCCGCGGCCGGTCTTGTCTTCACGCCGTCGCGCTCGTGCTTGCGCACGAGGCTCTTACCAGAGGGCGCGGACCTTGATGGTCTCGGGGAGTTTGCGGAGGGCTTCGACGATGAGGGGGCCCTTGGTGGGGGTGGGCTCGATGTCGAAGACGACGTAGCCGACGTCGCCCTTGGTCTGCAGGTACTGGGCGTTGATGTTGACCTTCTGCTCGGCCATCACCGCGTTGACCTTGCTCATAACGCCGGGGACGTTCTTGTGCAGGTGGAGGATGCGGTGGGAGCGCCGGCCGGGCTTGCCGTCGGCGGCGTCGCTGGCCGAGCCCTGCTCGGGGAGGTCAACGACGGGCATGTTCACGCTGCCGCTGGTGGCGCCGACGTTGATGAAACGGATGAGCTTGTCGCACACGTCGTGGGCGATGCTCTCCTGCGCTTCTTCGGTGCTGCCGCCGACGTGGGGCGTGAGGATGACGTTGGGGAGGCCCAGCAGCTCGCTCTTGAAGACCTCGTCGCGCCCCGATGGCTCGTAGGGGAAGACGTCGAGGGCTGCGCCGGCGAGGTGGCCGCTCTTGAGCGCCTCGGCGAGGGAGGCGATATCGACCACGCTGCCGCGGGCGTTGTTGATCAGGTGGGCGCCCTTCTTCATGGCCTTGATCTGGGCGCGCCCGATGAGCCCCCTGGTCGCGGCGGTCTCGGGCACGTGCAAGGTGACGGCGTCGGAGGCTTTGAGCAGCTCATCGAGCGAGCGGCAGGCGCGCGCGTTGCCGAGGGAGAGCTTGCTGAGGATGTCGAAGAAGATCACGCGCATGCCCAGCGCCTCGGCCAGGATGCTCACCTGCGTGCCGATGTGCCCGTAGCCGACGATGCCGAGCGTGCGCCCGCGGACCTCGTGTGCGCCGGCGGCGGACTTGTCCCAGTTGCCGGTGTGCATGGCGGTGGACTGGTCGACCATGCGGCGGTGGAGGGCGATGATCTCGGCGAGGGTGAGCTCGGCGACGGAGCGGGTGTTGCTGAAGGGTGAGTTGAAGACGGCGACGCCGCGCTGCGACGCCTCACCGAGCGCCACCTGGTTGGTGCCGATGCAGAAGCAGCCGACGGTCATCAGGCGTTTGGCGCCGGCGAGCACCGGCGCGGTGAGGGAGGTCTTGCTGCGGATGCCCAGGATGTGGGCCGCGCCGGCGCCGGCGCCATCGCCGATGGCCTTCTCGAGCGCGGCGGCGTCCCAGGCTTTCTCGTGGAGCTGGACGCTGAAGCCTTCGGCCTTGAAGCGTTCGACCGCGACGGGGTGGACACCCTCAAGCAGCAGGACCTTGATCTTTTCTTTGGGGAACGAGGTCTTAACCATGGACACCTTTTTTCGGCCGAAAGGGCCCGGACAATCAGTGTTTGAAGCGGCGGACACCCGTCAGCAGGCACGTTACACCGTGGCGCTTGCACAGTTCGATGGTCTCGGTGTCGCGCTTTGAGCCGCCGGGCTGGACGATGACGCGGACGCCGCCGTCGATGAGGATCTGCGGGCCGTCGGGGAAGGGGAAGAAGGCGTCGGAGACGGCGATGCCCGCGCCGGCCTTCATCAGCGCCGGGGCGGAGTGGTTGGCCTTCTCGACGGCGAGCTTGCAGGCGGTGACGCGGTCAACCTGGCCGACGCCGCCGCCGAAGAGGCGGACGGCCGAGCCGTCGAGACCGCCGATGGCGATGGCGTTGCTGCTCATGGCGCGGACGATGACCTCGATCGCGGCGGCGGCGACGAGCGTGCTGCCGCCGACGGCGGGCCCGGCGGCGTGCTGCCACTTGGTGGGGTCGGGGGCGAGCGTGTCACGCTCTTGCATCAGCAGCCCGCCGGGGATCGAGCGGATGGTGACGGGCGAGACGGTCTTGCCGTGCACCTCGCCCACTGAGAGGAGACGCACGTTGACGCTCTTGGCCTTGAGCAGTTCGAGGGCGGCATCGGTGAAGCCGGGGGCGACGACGACCTCGAGGAAGGTGTCCTTTCCGGTGAGGCGCTGGGCGGCGTGCTCGTCGATCACATGCGAGCAGGCGATGATGCCGCCGAACGCGGCGACGGGGTCGCCGGCGACGGCTTTGTCGATCGCTTCGAGCACTGAGCCGCCGACGGCTGCGCCGCAGGGGTTGGCGTGCTTGATGATGGCGGCACCGATGCGCTTCCAGCCGCCCTCCTGTGCGAGTGCGACGGCGAGATCGAGGGCGGCGGCGGCGTCGGCGACGTTGTTGTAACCGAGCTCTTTGCCGTGGTGCTGGGTCGCGGTGAGGATGCCCGGTGACTGGTCGCAGCGGCTCTTATAGAGGGCGGCGGCCTGGTGAGGGTTCTCGCCGTAGCGCATGGCGAGCACTTTGTCGTAGGTGAGCGAGATGGTCTGCGGGAGCAGCGCGGCGGCGTGGGTATCGGCGTGCGCTTCTTTGCCGAGGTAGGCGGCGATGGCGGCGTCGTAGGCGGCGGTCATCTCGAAGGCCTTGAGGGCCAGTGTCTCGCGCGTGGCGGGCAGCAGGCAGTTGTCGTGCGCGTTCATCTCGTCAACGACTTGGGTGTAGTCACCCGGCGCGGTCACCACCGCGACGTAGGCGTGGTTCTTGGCGGCGCTGCGGACCATGCTCGGGCCGCCGATATCGATGTTCTCGATGGCTTCTGCCCGCGTGACGCCGGGCTTGGCGACGGTCTCCTGGAACGGGTAGAGGTTGATGACGACCAGGTCGATGGGCTCGATGCGGTGGCGGCGGAGTGCCTCGGCGTGCTCGGGGTTGTCGCGGACGGCGAGGAGCCCGCCGTGGACGGCGGGGTGGAGCGTCTTGACGCGGCCGTCCATCATCTCGGGCAGGCCGGTGACTTCTTCGATGGGCGTGCAGCGGATGCCGGCGGACTCGAGCACCTTGGCGGTGCCGCCGGTGGAGATGATGGTGACGCCGCGGGCGGCGAGCTCGCGTGCGAACTCGACGATTCCGGCCTTGTCGCTCACGCTGATCAGGGCGCGGTTGATTTTGACCGGCCCGGGCGCTGTTGAGGGTTGATGGCTGTGACCGCTGACGCTCATGCCGGGCTCCCAGAGTGTTCACCACAGAGACACAGAGGCACAGAGGCACAGAGAAGAGAGACAGCCTCGGATCGACACGGACGTCACGGATCAGAGCATTCCTGCTGCTCCATTCTTATCCGTTCAATCCGTGTTCATCCGAGGCTGGTGCGCTTGTTCTGGATCTCTGCGGCAAACCGCCTCACCGCGTGATGAACTTGCTGACCTCGCCGCGGGCGCTGATGGTGTAGAGGTCGCCGTCCTCGAAGCTGCCGCCGTTGACGATCATGGCGACGTTGTCGAGCTTGACCTGCTCGATCACGTCGCCGCGGACGGGGTCGATGAGCCTGGCGGTGCCGGTTGCGCTGTCGAAGAAGATGGGGTTGCCCTTGCGGATGGCGACGATGCGGCCGGCGAGGGTCTTGTTCACCCACTCCTGGCCGCCGTTGCGTGCGTTGACGGCGACCATGCCCGTGCCGGGCACGGAGACGAAGACGCGTCCGTTGTAGACCGAGGGCGTGGTTGTCAGGGGCGTCTCGGTGCGGACCTGCCAGCGGCGTGAGCCGTCAGCGAGGTTGAAGGCCCAGAGCGACTGATCAAGGCCGGGAACAAAGACCGCGCCGTCGCTGACTGCGGGCATGGCGCCGGCGTTGTCGTACATCTTGCCGGTGCCCTGCATCATGCCGGTGGCGCAGTCGAGGATGCCGACGCTGCCGTCGTTGGAGATGAAGCAGGCGGTTGTTCCGCCGGTCCAGACCGGGTCGATCTTGATGAGGGCGGGGAAGCGGTAGGCCCAGACCTGCTCCTGGATCGACATCGCGTGGGCGACGACGAAATCGGCGGAGGCGAAGATGAAGAGGTCGCCCATCGGGATCGGGGCGGTGCTCGCCACGCGCGAGAGCGGCTGACGGTCAACGAACTGGCCGGTCTCGGCGTTGATCGTGAAGACCTCGGTCTCGTTGGTCGCCACGATCGATGGGCCCATGCGCGAGACGGACTTGAACTTGCCGGCGCGGTTTTCCACCTGCAGGGCCCACTTGAGCGAGCCGCTGGTGGTGCTCAGCGCGCTGGTCGCGGTGGTGTCGTCGGTGATCACCAGCAAGTCGCCCATGACGGCGGCCTTGTCAACGGTGCCGTGGTTGATGCGGTCGAACGCGACGAACGACGACCACGACAGCGCGTAGCCGAGCTTGGCGTAGGCGTCACGGTCGATCGCTTCGGAGCCCTTCAGCGGGGGTGGCGGCTCTTCGGCGCGGACGAACAGCCCCTTCACGCTCTTGCCGGCCTCGCACCCGCCGCCGAGGGCGGCGAGGGCGGTCAGAATCACCAGGGAGGTACGCAGCGCGGTCGATGGCGTGATCATGGGGGCTCCAGCGGGTGGGCAGCAAGTCCTTAGAGGGCAAGAGGATAGCGATTTGCCTCCGCTCTCGCCTACCCCCCTGGCGGCGGGGCGAAACCCTTGCCCGCCGGCCCTTTGCCTGCCCCTCCGCCAGCCGCCGTTTCGGGGCCGCGGGCGGCACCGACCTATCTTCAAGTCATGTTCACCGGGCTGGTACAGGCCGTTGGAACCGTGGCCTTGGCGGCGGTGGAGCCGGGCGGGGAGGGGGTTCTGCGGCTGGAGATCGACGCCAAGGGATGGTCGCACAGGCCTGCGGCTGGGGATTCAATCGCCGTTGACGGCTGCTGTCTGACGGTTGTCCAGACGCCGACGGTTGCCAATCGGCTGGCGTTTCAGGCGGTGCCGCAGACGCTGCGCCTGACCACACTGGGGCAGTTGAAGGCGGGGGACCGGGTG
>JAUXUZ010000175.1 GCA_030680655.1 Phycisphaerales bacterium | reverse complement strand
CACCCGGTGATCAGCCAGAACATGTACCGCCTGAAGAGCTACGGCAGCTACTCACGCTTCGAGCAGCTCGGCCAGTCTTGGCTCAAGCACGGTTTTGTGTCGACCAATTCTGGTGCGGCGTGCCAGCCTTCAAACGTCTGGCGCGTGAGCACGCAGTCGTACACGAACATCGGCGGTGATGCCCTCGGCGTCAACTGTACCGACACCTACGGCGGGAGCCTGAACGGCAGCCATGGGTACCTTGGGCCCAAGAACGTCGTGAACGCGGCGACGGGCACGTCGCCATTCGTCCGCGGAACCGGTACCGGTGACACAACGACCCGCGCGCGTCTGCAGGTGCCGACGTCCGACGTTGCCTCGCAGCCAGCCGGCACGCGCTTCTTTGTCGATGCGTTCTACGTCGCGGCCGACGACGCTCAGTTTGTCCGCCCGGGCCAGACGGTCGCGATCAACGCCCTCAACAACGCGTCGTGGCGTGAGATCACGGCTTCGACCATCAACTCATCGCCGTCGTTCGCGGGCACCACGCAGCTGCGCAACCCGGGCATCTTCGCCTGGAAGGTTGCTGACCCGGCGGTAACCCAGGTGTCTACCGATCACGACGATACCCCCAACCCCGGCACGGGCTTTGAGGATTCGCTCGGCAACCCCAGCTTCCCCGGCACAACCATCCGCTGCCGCTACTGGGTCTCGGCAAAGGCGACGCCGCTGGGTGGCGGCCTCTACCGCTACGAGTACGCGGTCTACAACCACAACTCCGACCGCAGCGCGGGGAGCTTCAGCGTTCCTATGCCCGTGGCCGCTGACATCACCAACATCTCGTTCCACATGCCGATGTGGCACTCTGGTGAGACCTACAGCAACGCTCCGTGGATCACGTCCCGCACGACCTCGGCGTTGACTTTCGCTTCGCCGCAGAAGTACTCGGCCAATGTGAACGCCAACGCGCTGCGCTGGGGCTGCCTCTACAACTTCGGCTTCACCTCCAACGTCGCCCCGACCACCGGTCCGGGCACGATCGCGTTCTTCAAGCCGGGCACCGTTGGTGCGCCGGCTTCCATCAACGCGCTCGGCCTCCCCGTGCCGACCGTTCCTGCTCACTGCGGCGTTGCCGACGTCGGTGCGCAGGGCGGCATCGCAGGGCAGGACAACGTCCTGGACAACAACGACTTCGTCGTCTTCATCAACTTCTTCTTCAACGCCGATGGGCGAGCCGACTTCGGCTCGCAGGGCGGCGTTGCCGGCGCCGACGGCCTCTTTGATAACAACGACTTCGTCGTGTTCATCGACCGCTTCTTCGCGGGTTGCTGATCCTGAGGCGGGAGCGAACGGCGCCCGTCCCTGAAAACGAATTGAAAACCACCGGCCTCGGCGGCACCCTGCCGCTGAGGCCGGTTTTCATTCCCGGCTGCGCAGATTGTGTCTCAGAGGAGTGGCAGAACGGGGCAGCATCTGTATATTGAACAGATGGAGAACAACCTGGATCGTCGTTTCCTTCTGGGCGGGCTTGCGGGTGCCGCCGGCGTAACTGCCCTGGCGGCGATGGCACGAGGAGGGCCGCTGAACCCGCCCGCTGGGGCTATCGGCTCGACGGGCCGGACTCTCGACGAGGTCGAGCCGCGGACACCGGTGGGGGCGGCGCGAACGCCCGGCGATGGCGCGAGCGTCTATCGCATCACACAACCGGGAAGCTACTACCTCATCGGCGATGTGCAACAGACAGGGACGCGAAACGGCATTACGATCCAAGCGAGCAACGTGACGCTGGACCTGATGGGCTTCTCGGTCGTGGGTGTGGCCGGCCAGACGGCGGCCTACGGCGTCTACCAGCCGTACGCCGCGGATCGAACAGCGGTGCGCCTGCGGAACGGGAGCGTCCGCGGCTGGAGCATCGGCGTCTTGCTCGCCAACCAGTGCGTGGTGGAGCGGGTGCACGCGGCCGGCTGCGAGCTCGCTGGGCTGCTGCTAGGGAGCGGCGCCGTCGTCGTCGATTGCACCGCCACGGGGAACCAGACGGGCATCTTCCTCGACTCTGGAGGAGTCGCGGCGCGGTGCACGTCGTGGTCGAACACCTCGGTTGGAATCCTGCTTGGGCGGGGGTGCGTCGCGGAGTCGTGCGCAGCGTCGTTGAACTCCGGGCACGGTTTCAACTGCCAGAGCGGCGCGGTGGTCTTGAGGGGGTGCCAGGCAGACGACAACGGGGCGAGCGGTTTCACCGTCAACAGCAACTCGTTTCTTGACGGGTGCCAGAGTGTTGGCAACACGCAGCACGGCATCCTCATGGGTGCGGGCTCGACCTGCTCGCGGTGTACGGCCAACAGCAATTCACAGAGCGGCGTTTCGTGCACGCTGTCTGGCTCGATCCTGGAGTGCACGTGCAACGGCAACGGCCAGCACGGCGTTTCTGTTGAGGGAGAGTGTCTGGTGCGCGGTTGCGTGTGCTCGAGCAACGGCGTCGGCGCAGCGACGGGCCACGGGATCTCCGCCAGCGGCGCGGGGAACCGGATCGACGGCAACCACTGCGCACGCAACGACAACGGCGTAACCGTGGCGGTCACGGGCAACATGATCGCGCGCAACAGCGTGACGTTGAACCGAACGTTCGGTTACTCGATCGCACCCGGCAACCTCTTCGGGCCGAACATCTTCAACGCGTCGGGGATGACGTCGAGCAACAACCCGCACTCAAACTACGAGTTCTGATCGCGGCCGGCTGGGGCGGTGCGGGCGAATGCGACCGGCCGCCGGTGGACGGCAGGTCGTGCCGGTCTTCTGTCTTACGGCTTCTGCACAGGCGTCGGTGTGCCGGGTGCAGGGTCGGTCTGGGCAGGGGATGAGTTCTGCAGCAGCACGCGCTGCTGCTTCCAGATGAAGTAAACGTCGCCGTCGAGCGCCAGCAGGCCGCCCAGGTTGGCCGCGAGCAGCTCGTTGGCCAGCGCGGTGTAATCGTCGGTGCCGACCGTCACGGTGCGCTGCGGGGCCTCGTTCTCCTTGGTGATGTTGGCACCCTCAACCCAGCGTCCGTTGCGGTTGAAGAACGTGCGGTCCTGGATCTGGTTGACGTTGGTGAGCTCCTCTCGTTGGAGTGAACGCCCGCCCGCGCCGACGATGTAGCGGTACTGGACGTTGTTGCCGCCGGTCATGCCAGGCGATGCGGGCGCAGAGGTCTCGCTCTGCCCTTTCATGTCGGCGAGCTTCCCCTCCTGCTTCACGGCTTCAACGCCGCCGCGGTTGCGCCGCTCGGCCTCAAGGCTGGTAGCGGCGAGGAGGCGTATGTCATCAACGCTGCGGTGAGCAACGGTCGGCTCGGTCGCCAAGAACGCCGTGTACTCGGTGAGGATGCCGAAGCGCGTCGAGAGCGCG
>JAUXUZ010000174.1 GCA_030680655.1 Phycisphaerales bacterium | reverse complement strand
TGGCGGCGGCGATCACCGCCATCCCGCCTGATTCAACGGTCGGCGCCACTCCGGGCCCGGTGCGGGTGAGCTGGTTGAGGCTCAGGCGCAGGGCGCGTGCCTCGATGATCGAGCAGCCGGCCTGCTTGGCCGCGACGGCGTCGAGGAACCGCCCGCCCAGCGCGATCGCCTTGGCGAACACGATGTTCTGCCCGTGCCCGAGACACACCTTTGTCATTGTCGAGCCGATGTCGAGGTAGAGCGACGTGGTTTCCGGGTCTCCGTCGCGCTTGTTCACCGGACGAAAGACGTTCACCACGGCCTCAAATTCGCTCTGCATCCCCACCGGCTCAAGCCTTGCCGCCCGCAGCCCCTGCATCAGGCGCGCGATCACGCTGGCGGCCGTTGCGAACGCGATCACCTCCGTCTTGCCATTCCCAACGGTCGTTCCCGCCACCGCGATCTCTCGCATCGAGAGCGCGCCCGCCTCGCAGCCAAGCTGCATCGCGACCGCGACCCGGGCCGCCTCGCCGAGGGACTGCTTGCCCTCGGGCTGGACCTGCAGGTGCCGGCAGACCATCTGCGCACTGGGGATCGCGCAGACCGCCCGCTTCGCCTTCACGCCCGAGGCTTTCAGCAGCCCGGGGAGCTGCTCGAACTGAAAGTCCAGGCGGCGCATCGGGTCGTTGGCGAGTTCCTGCGGTGTCTGAACGCACCCCGCGGCGATCAGCTGCGGTGACTCGCCCGGCGAGAGCTGAAGGACCTTCAGCGTCTGCCCGCCAAAGTCGACGGCCACCAGCCCGCCCCCGGACCACGGGTTCAATCCCGCGAGCTTTTGGAGTCCAAAGGCCAAGACGTACCTCCGATCAGCGGCCCCCACGCGCGGCACTCGCCGCGCTTACGAGAAGGCTCGTAGTTGATCGGCACACGCGCCGCCGCCGGTGAGCAGCCCCCCAGTCCCCGCCGAACACGCCGATTACGCAGCCGCTACAAACGGATCGACCGGGCTTATCGGTCGGAGCTCAACAGGCCCGCAGCCGTCCGAGAAGCGCAGTCAGTTCGCTCAACGCGCCGGCAAGGTCCCACGTCTGGCGCGACCGCTCGCCCGTCGTGTTGCTCACGATGCGCACCTCGCCAAAGGGCACACCTGCGCGCACCGCCACGAGCGCAACGGCCGCCCCTTCCATCGCCTCGGCCGCGAAGCCACGCAACTCCAGGGCACGCGCCGCCACATCGGTGCCGCAACAGAGCGAGACCGTCGCGATCGGTCCGAGAACGCCGAAGCGGCCGCCACCCGCAGCAGGGAGGCACGGGCGCAGCGCCTCGATCACCTCTGCCTGAACGTCCGCGCCGCTGCTCTTGCCCGGCGGGAATGGCCCGAACCCCATCGACTCGAGCGCTTCAAACCTCCCTTGGGTCTGCAGGCCGTCGTCGGCCAGTTCGCAACGGGTCGCCAGCACGGTGCTGCCGACGGCCGCGGCGTTCCCGACCGCGCCGGCGATGCCCACGCTCAGCACCAGGCCGTGGCGCGCCGTGTCGAGAACCCGGGCCACGCCACCGGCGGCCGCCGCCTTGCCAACACCGGTCACCACAAGGTCGAAACGATCGTCGAGACGGGCTGCCGTCCACTCCGCCGCCGCGTCAACGACGTTGAAGGCGGCACGCACCGCCCGTGCCTCCGCCGGGGCGGCGACCGCCAGCAGCACACGCCCGCCGGCTTGCCCCTGCAGGAACGCCGCGAGCGGGGCCATCACTCAGTCTCCGTGTTCACAAGGGGCCTGGTCGTGACCGCGAACCCATCGGCCGTGAGCTCGGCGGCGAGTTGCACGCGCATCGCTTCGATCTGCTGCCTGATGTGCTCGAGCCCTTTGTCCGGCCCCATCGCCAGCAGCGTCTCGGTGGCGATCGGCTTGCCGACCCTGAGCGCGACGCGCTTGCCCCAAAGGAACGGCCGGCTCCTGCTGCGGGGCCACGCGTCGAACGCCCCTTCGATCGCTCCCGGCAGCACCACCGGCTTCGCCCGGCTCAGCACGAGCCACGCCCCGCGCTTGAAGGTGTGCATCGCGCCGTCGGGCGTGCGTGAACCCTCGGGGAACATCAGCAGCACGCGCCCCGCATCAAGCTGCTCGATCGCCGTCCGGATCGCGCCCATGTCGGCCGATCCCTGCTTGATCGGCACCGAATTGAGCCCCTTGAGGAACGCGCCGAAGAGGGGGTTGCGGAAGAGCCCGGACTTGGCGATGAAGTTCGTGTGCCGGCGGTAGATGCCCATCCCCGCGATCACCGGGTCAAGGTGCGACTGGTGGTTGAGCACGTAGAGCACCGGCCCCCGGTCGGGCACGTTCTCCATCCCGCGTACACGCAGCCGGAAGATCAGCTTCAGCAGGACAAAGCAGAAGGTCCACCAGAAGCCGAAGAAGAGCATCGCCCCTACAGACCGGCCCGGGTTGCGACGCCTGTAGCGCTCCAGCACGAGCTACCGCTCCTCGCGCGCGACGCGGCGGCCCGCGGCGGCCCGCACCAGCGTCTCCAGGTGGACGACGACTTCCTCCTCCGTCATGCGCGTGGTGTCGATCACCGCGGCATCGGGGGCGACGGCCATCGGCCCTACCGCCCGCGACGAGTCGCGCCGGTCGCGGTCGATCAGGTTCCTGAGGATCGCGTCGTAGTCCGCCCCGGGGTTCTGCGCGCACCGCCGCCTCGCACGCTCCTGAGGATCAGCGACGAGGAAGAACTTCGCCATCGCGTCGGGAAAGACCACCGTCCCCTGGTCACGGCCCTCGGTCACCAGGCGCGGGCGCTGGTGGGTCGTCCATCGCTGCCGCTCGACCAGAAACTCGCGCACGGGCCCGATCGCCGCGACCACGCTCACCTGACCGTCCACCGCCGTCGAACGCAGCCGCTCGGAGATCGACGCGCCGAAGGCGTGCAGCTTCGGAGGGAACGACGACCAGTCGAATGAAAGGTCGGCCTGACGGGCCAGCTCGAGCACCGCCGCGTCGTCGCCGGTTGAAACGCCCCGCTCGATGCACAGCGCGGTGACGGCCCGGTACATCGCGCCGGTATCCAGGAAGGCCGCGTGCAGCCGCCTGGCCAGCTTCTGCCCAACGCTGCTCTTGCCGGTGGAGGCCTGGCCATCAATGGCGACCACGAACCGCTCCGGAAGAGCGCTCGCCTGCCCCTGCTTGGCGGTCGCGTCGATCATCACGGGTCCGTGTGTGGTGCTCGTCGTCACAGCATACCCCATAGACGATTGCCTGGCCCGCAAACGATGCGGGCGGTGGGGAACGCGGGCGGCACGCCCCGCGTCAATCTTCCTTGCCTTCCTTGGCCTCTTCGTCGTCAACCTCGTCCAGCTCACCTAGCTCGCTGGAGAGGATGCTCAGCACGTCGTCGTCTTCTACACCCATGTCAATCAGCCGCTCGAGCACACCCTTGATGTGCATGATCCCCGGCACCGGGTCGCCGGTTCCGCGGAAATCGATCGCGATCGGCCCCTCGTACCCCACCGAAACCAGCACCGACGCCATCTCGCGGAGCTCGTAAGCGGTGTGCCGCACCTCGACCGGCACGCCCGGCTCATCGTCGTCTGGCTCGACCGGTTTCGCCTTGCCCCTCCCCTTCGCCTTGCTCGCCTTGCCCTTCGGCTCCGCTTCGGCCTTGGCCGCCGGCGCTCCGACCGCCTCAAACTTCACGCCCGTCGCCAGCACCATGCTCGCGTAAGGCACAAGCCGCCGCAAGTAGGCGATACGGTCGGCCGAGTCCGCCGCGGCGGCGAAGTCGGGCATCGTGCCGATCCGGAAGCCGCCGATCTTCTTCAGCAGCTCGCCCACACGCTCGGGCGTCTTGGTCAGCCCGGCCGCGGGGGAGATGCAGAGGTTCAAGTCGAGCTTCTCCGCCTTGCGGGCGACGCTCTTGAGCCGGTCGGCGGCCTGCTCCAACGCGTCCTCGGTGTCGGGCGCGAGCACCGGCACCGCGAACGCCGAGCAGCCCATCCAGTGGGCGGCCT
>JAUXUZ010000161.1 GCA_030680655.1 Phycisphaerales bacterium | reverse complement strand
AGAGGCGATCCTGCTGCGGGAAGGGGCCGGGGGCGAACGCACGCTGAGCGAGGGCGCCCTGACCAACGTGCTGATCGTCACCGAGCAGGGCGAGCTCGTCACGCCCCCGCTTGAGAGCGGGGCCGTGCTCCCGGGGATCACCCGCGAGATCCTGCTCGACCTCGACCCGTCGATCCGCCAGGGCCAGGTGACCGAGTCGCAGCTCCGCTCGGCTCGGGAGGTCATGCTGCTGGGGACCACCGCGAGCGTCACCGCCGTCACGAACCTGGATGGCCACGCGATCAGCGGCGGTACGCCCGGCCCGCAGGCGAAGCGCCTTGCAACGCTCCTCGCTCGCGCGGTGGTCGAAGGGCGCGACGACATCCAATCCGCCGACATCAATGATGGCGGGAGATAGCGATACGATCCGACGATGCCCCCGATCGACCTCCACGGCAAGCGAGCAACAGTGATGGGCCTGGGCCGCTTCGGCGGAGGGCTCGGCGCAGCGCGCTACCTCGCGTCACAGGGCGCACAGGTACTGGTCACCGACCTCTCCCCACCCGAGAAACTGGCCGAGCCGCTGGCCGAGATCGAGCCGCTCGTCAAGGCGGGGCGCATCACCACACGCCTCGGCGAGCACCGCGCGGAAGACTTCACAAACACCGACTTGATCGTCGCCAACCCCGCCGTCCCCCACCCGTGGGACAACCCGTACCTGCTGGCGGCGAAGACCGCCGGCGTGCCCATCACCACCGAAATCCAGCTGCAGATCGAACGGCTCCCCTCGCGCGACCACATCATCGGCATCACCGGCAGCGTCGGCAAGAGCACCACCACCGCCATGATCGCCCACGCCCTGCGGGGCGCTGGCCACGCTGTGCTGCTCGGCGGCAACATCGGCGGCAGCCTGCTCGAGCGCGAAGTGCCCGCCGACGCGTGGGTCGTGCTCGAACTCTCCAGCTTCATGCTCCACTGGCTGGGGACAGCGCCTCAGCCGTGGTCACCGGCGGTAGCGGTCTGCACCAACATCGCGCCGAATCACCTCGACTGGCACGGCTCGATGGAGCACTACACGGCGAGCAAGCAGCACCTGGTGCGTCACCAGCACAGCGGCGACCGGGCCGTCCTTGGGCCGACGCTGGCCGACTGGGCCTCCCTCACACCCGCCCGCTGCACCGTGATCAGCGAGCCCGTCACCGCTTCGCTCACCGTGCCCGGCGCGCACAACCGCCTCAACGCAGCCGTGGCGATCGAGACCGCCATCGCCACCGATCCGTCACTCGACCGCCAGCAGCTGCTCGCCTCGCTCCTGTCGTTCCCCGGCCTGGAGCACCGCCTGGCCCTCTGCCACCGGTCCAGTGCGGGCCCGCAGGCACGCCTCTTCTTCAACGACAGCAAGTGCACGACGCCCGAGGCCACGCTCACCGCCGTTGCATCGCTCGCCGAGGCCTCCGGCTCGCCCGCGCACATCCACCTGATCGCCGGCGGCTACGACAAAAAGGCAGACCTCACGCCTATTTCAAGGCTCGCCCAAGGCCTCGCCGGGCTCTACTGCATCGGCGATACCGGTCCCGCGATCGCTGAAGCAGCGGGCAACGCCCCCGCCGTACACCGCTGCGGCACGCTCGACGCCGCCGTCCGATCCGCCATTGATCGCATGCGCCCCGGCGATGTGCTGCTCCTCTCACCCGGGTGCGCATCGTGGGACCAGTTCATCAACTACGAACACCGCGGCGACGCCTTCGTCCGCCTCGTCAAGGACCTCGCACGATGATCGTCGCAACCCTCGCACTCGCGGCCGCGTTTGCAGCGTCAGAACCGCCGCTCCCGGCAATCGCCCGCTCGCTGCCCTCTGCACCGCCGCTAGCGGTGCGCTTCGCCGATGCCCCCGCTGACCCGCCGCCCGCCGCGCCGGCGAAGGACGAGTGGGTCGGCGTCTTCCCCAGCGTCCGCATCAACCGCGCCCTCAAGACAGTCGAGTTCGACGGCACCGTCGCGTGGGACTTTCACAACGCCGACACTCCCCGCACCGAGCTCGAGCTGCTCGTCTGCCTACCCATGCGCGACAAGGAGCACGAGTCGCTGGTGCTCTCAAAGGCCAAGGGAACCCACGTGCACGCGGCCCTGCTCATGGTCGGGCTCGAGCCCGGCACTCCCGGCAGGCTCGACTTCTCCGGTGACGGCGGCAACCAAGTCAAGCGGATCGCGCCCACCGGCCCGGCCGTTTCCGTCCGCTTCTGCTACCAGAAGAACGGCATCGAAGCAACCGACCCCGCGATGAGCTGGGTGACCGACGAGCGCCCAGAGCGTCCAGCACCAAGCCTGGTCTTCGGCGGCTCGAGCATCGGCCAGATGCGCAACCCGCAAGGGGACAGGGTCACCACTTACAACGCCGACGAACTCGGCACGCTCATCGGCCTCTGCACGTTCGGCTCTGAGACCATTGGCCTCACGTCGGTCGTCTCGCCCGACTCCGGCCTCGATGCGCCGCGCTTCATCGGCAACAACACCGCCATCCCCCCCGCTGACACGGCCGTGCGCGTGCGGATCACCGCAGAGCCCACGACCCTGCCCGCCCCCGCCGCTCCGCAGCAGCCCGCCACAAGGGTCCAATAACCAACACGGCTGCGGGGCTCCGCCAATCTCCGCCACGGGCCCCTGAACACCGCCCGGTAGAAGCCCGATATCCCATTCATGGCCTCTACGCCCAATCGGGCGTCAGCACTGAACGATCCGCTCCAGTCCGCGCTCGCCGCCGCGGCCAAGTGGTCGCGCCTCACACACCTGGTTGCTGGGTTCGGCTCAGTCGGCGTTCTCGCCGCGCTCGACTTGATGACCGGCTCGCAGACGTCGCTGGCGGTCTTCTACCTGCTCCCCATCGCCATGGTCGGCTGGTTCACGTCACGCCCGTGGTCTGTCGCGCTCGCGACAATCGCCGGCTTTGCATGGTTCCTGGACTTCCGCCCCCTGCTGCTGCCGGGCATGCCCACCGAAGTGGTCGTGTGGACATGCTGCAGCCGCGTGGGCATGTGCCTCACAATCGCGTGGCTGATCGGCGCGCTGCGGAAGATGTACAACCAGCAGCGCACCCTCGCCAGCACCGACGACGTCACCGGGATCGCCAACCGGCGCGCGTTGATGGATATCGCCACCCGCGAACTCGCCCGCTGCGCCCGCTCCCGCGCGCCCATCAGCGTCATCTACCTCGACGCCGACCGCTTCAAGTCGATCAACGACCGCTTCGGGCACGGCGAGGGTGACCGACTGCTGCGTGAGGTCGCCGAAACACTCAGATCACACTGCCGCAAGACCGACGCCTACGCACGCCTCGGCGGCGACGAGTTCGCCATCCTCCTCCCCGATGCAGACGCCGACGCGGCCCGCGGTGTTGCGGAGAAGCTCCGCATCCTGCTGCACGCGGCGATGACGCTCAACCGCTGGCCGGTGACGTTCAGCATGGGCGTGGCGACGTTCGTCAAGCCGCCGGTAGACGCCGAGCACCTGCTGCGTGCGGCCGATCAGTTGCAGTACGCGGCGAAGCACGGCGGGCGGGATGCGATCGTGGCTGCGGCGGCTTGAGCGCGGCGGCACTAGCGCGTTGGGTAAATCACATTCTCAAGTCGCTCGTCGGTGAAGGCGTCCGAGTTGGTGAGATGCCCGTCGTAGCCACCGAGTTTGTTCACTTTCAGGCCGTTTTTGAGCACAAGTTGCAGACCGTGCTCTATCTCCCAATCACACTCGCACTCGACGGAGACGTAGAGACCCTTATCACCGTTTGAGCGACGGGAGAATATTGCCTCACTCCCGAACTTGACGAGTTGCCAAAGCTCGTCGTGAGATGTGACCGGAGGCCGCCCGTCCTCCAGCCACCAATCTTCAAAGTCCTTGTAGTAGCGGAAGAGCGGCTCGTCCGCCGCTCGCAAGACTGCGGGCGTTCCGGCGAGGAAGTTGGCGATGGCAGTATGAAATTCGTGCTGTCGTTCGTCCGTGTCGTACCCCTCCAAGACGACAGCGCATAGTTTCCCGCTGAACATCTTTACAGGCAGCGGCTCGCTGTAGTACCAGCCGAACTGCTTGTCCAGTGTCAATTCGCCAAGTCCCGGTACGTTCATTGGACGCACTCCGATTACTCTATTTCATCAGGCCCGCGAGGATGGAACTAGCTTTCTCGAGTTCGGCCTCGCCCACGGTGTAGCTGATGCGGAAGTGCGTGTCCTTGGCGCTGAACACGCCGCCGGGGATCACCACCACTCCTGCCTCCAGCGCCCGCTCGTGGAACTGCCGCCCGCTCTGGCCCAGGCGCGGCGGAACCTCAACAAACACGTAGAACGCGCCGTGCGGAACCGAGCACCGCGTGTGCGGCGCCAGATGCTTGAGCACGATGTCGCGCCGCCCCCGGTAGCGCTCGATGGTCGGGCCCATGTCCACGTTCATCGCCTCGGCCACGCCGTACTGCAGCGGCGCGGGAGCGCACACGAACGAGTACTGCTGCAGCTTGGTCATCTCCGCGACAATCGTTCGCGGCCCGGCCGCGTACCCCAGACGCCACCCCGTCACGCCGTAGGTCTTGCCGTACCCGCGGATCAGCAGCACGTCCTTGCCCCCCTTGGGGCTCCGGCACGGGGTCGGGAAGACGCCGTCTTCCAGCCCCTCGGCAAACGTGAACTTGTCGTAGATCTCGTCGCTGATCAGCAGCACGCCCTTCTCAGCGCACAGCGCCGCGAGCTCGTCGCACTCTTTCTGATTGAGCACCACGCCGCCCGGGTTGCTCGGGCTGTTGATCAGCACCGCCTTGGTCCTGGCGGTGATCAGCGGCGCGACACGCGCAGCGGTCATCTTAAAGTCGGGGTACGTGTCGCACGAGACCGCCTTGCCACCGCAAAGGCTCACCGCGTAGGGATAGAGCACAAAGTACGGGTCGGGGATGATCACCTCGTCGCCCGGGTTCACGATCGCCTGCATCGCCAGGAAGATCGCGGCGCTCGTGCCCGCCGTCACGATCAGGTTCGCGCTGGCGGCCGGCGCATCCTTGCTCAGGTTCACGTCCCAACCGGTCTCCGTTGCGAGCGCAACCGCCGCCTTCTCCCGCAGCAGCGGCACGCCGGTGGTGGGCATGTACCCGTTGTGGTCGGCCATGATCGCGTCGCACGCGGCCTTCTTGATCCGCTCGTGCACCGGAAAATCGGGCTGGCCGATCCCCAGGTTGATCAGCTTCTTCCCCTGCGAGCGCAGCACCTCCACACGGTCAAACACCTGCCGGATGCCCGACCCGTTGATCTTCGCCGAACGCTCCGCAACCAGCCGCTGAAAGTCCATCGCCAACTCCTGTATCGCCTTCGCGGCAACGCCGTCGCCATCACCGGGGGCAGAGGATAGGAGCCGGGCCCGGCGCACTACCGTTCACCCGCACATGCCACTGCCAAGCGACCACCCCGGCATCGACCCCAGGCACCCGGTGCTGCTGTTCGACGGGCACTGCAACCTCTGCGCCCGCTCGGTCGGGTTCATTGTCCGGCACGATCGTGACGGCTGCTTTCGGTTTGCGCCCCTTCAGTCGCCCGCGGCGGAACGGCTCCTGATCGCATCGCAGGCCCCCCACCCGCTCCCCGAGAGCATGATCGTCGTAGACCAGGCTCGCTGCTACACACGCTCTGACGCCGCGATCCGGCTTGCCCGCCGGCTGCCGTTCCCCTGGCCAATCCTCACCGTCGCGCGGGCCGTTCCCCGACCGCTGCGAGATGCGCTCTACCGCTTTGTCGCGAGCAACCGCTACCGGCTGTTCGGAAGGCGCGAAACCTGCATGGTCCCCACGCCGCAGCTCATGGCGCGCTTCATCGCGTGAGCGGCTTGCCCCCGTCAACAAACCACCCCGGCTAAACAAAAAAGCGAGCGGCCAACGCCGCCCGCCCGTTCACTCGACTGTTCAGCAGCGGCTCAGACCTTGGCGATGCGCGTCTTCGCAATCCCCAGCGCCTTCTGCTTGGGGTCTACGCGCTCCGCGGCCAGCTTCTCCAGGCGCTCCGCCCGCGTGTAAACGCTGCGGTTGGTCGTGCCACCGGACTTGATCTTCAAAGACGGATCCATGCTCATGCGAAACCCTTTCTTGCTTCCGGCGCTCTCCGCCGGTGACTTACGACTTCAACTGCCAGAACGAACCGCTGAAATCCGTCGGGGCCTGGCGGTTCTTCGCCTTCCACGTGCGGCCGAGCATCTCGACCTTGGACTTCAGCGCATCGCGCTCCGGCTGTGACTTCGAATACTCGCCGCGGGGAACCCCCCGCAGTATCCACAACTGCCAGCGTCCATTATTCGCATCGCCCCCCCCGCGATCCACCCCGGCGTTCTTGTACGGCACCAGTTGAACCGGCACCCCGTTGTCCTTGAGGTACGTCGCCGCTTCCTCAGCGTCGGCACGCCTTAACGTCGCCACAACTAGGTAATTCCACCCATCCTGCAGGCCCATCTCGGTCACCGGCTGGCCTGGATTTGGAACCAGCGGGCGAACAAACCCCGCTCCCCCTGCTGCATTCGGTGATGGAGCGATGCCTCCCTCGTTGAGTGGATCGCGCACACCCGGGCCGGCCAACGGAGCAACGGGACTGCCCGATTGACCCGGGCCGCTCCCGCCAGCATTGTCATTCGCCCACCCTTGCCGCTCTTTCTTCTGACCGAGTTGATAGCCGATGATCGCCGCGAAGACGACCACGACAATCCCGCCGCCGATCAGCATCGCCGGCAGCCGGAGGTCACGCCTGATGAGACCGTCACCCCGACCGGCTGGACGGTCAGCCGCCCCGCCCCAATTGGCCGGGTTGCTCACAGCGCTGCCACCGCGCCCGGCCCCGTCAGACGGTGTGGCCGGGGGACCGCCGATCGACGGGCCACTCGGCCGCGCGATCAACTCAATCAGCACTGGTGCGCCACGCTTGCGATTCACAGTGGGTAAGTCTACACGGACGGTTGGCCCGGATTCGGGCCCGGAGCCACCGAAATTCGCGCCCGCATCCGTCCGCGGCGCGCTGCACCCGTCCAGCGCCCGTTCTCGACTACACTCTGGCAGCTATGGCCATCCGCCCAGAAGACGTTCTCGCCATCAAGACGCCCGAGCTCAGCCGCATGGAGAGCGTCTACCTGCCCGAGGTGTTCAAGGGGTTCGGGACCACGTTCCGTCACCTCTTCACCAGCTTCGGCCAGAGCAAGTTCAGCCCGGTCAAGACCAACCGCACCATGCAGTACCCCGAGGTACGCCGCGAGGACCTGCCCGTTGAAGAGGGCGGCCTGCACGCCCCCAACTTCCGCGGCGTCCACCGGCTCAACCGCGACGAGCAGGGACGCGTCAAGTGCGTCGCCTGCATGATGTGCCCGACGATCTGCCCGGCCAGGTGCATCCACATCGTCGCCGGCGAGAGCCCCTGGGACGACCGCGAGAAGTACCCCGTGAAGTTCGAGATCGACGAGCTCCGCTGCATCTATTGCGGAATGTGCGAAGAGGCCTGCCCCGTTGACGCGATCGAACTCACCCCCGAGTACGACATTGTCGGCAGCACACGCCAGGAGATGATCTTTGACAAAGAGAAGCTCCTGAAGATGTACGACATCACCATCAGCAAGAAACCGATGTGACCTGAACCGACGCGGCCCCGCCTGACCGCAAGTGTGCACGCCATGGACATGGGCCTTCTTGCCGAGAACCTGCTCAGCGCACCGATCCTGTTCTTCGGGCTTGGGTTGTTCGCGGGCTTTGTGCGTTCAGACCTTGCCATCCCAGAAGCCGTGACCAAGCTCCTCTCGCTCTACCTGCTCTGGTCTATCGGCCTCAAGGGGGGCGTGCAGATCAGGGACAGCGCCATCACGCCCGACGCGGTTCTTGGCCTGGCGATCGCCATCGGCTTCGCGTGCACCGTGCCGTTTGTTGTCTTTGCACTCCTGCGGCGCAAACTGGGACCAGACAACGCGGCGGCACTCGCCGCCGTCTACGGATCGGTCAGCGCCGTCACGTTCTTGACCTCGGCCGCTTACCTCAACCGACTCGGCGAGCCCTACGGGGGCCACATGGTTGCCGCGCTGGCGCTCATGGAGTCGCCGGCGATCATCATCTCGCTGCTGCTGCTGCGTCCGTGGCGTGCCAAGGCCCCAGCAGGAATACCGGGAGCGAACCACCAGGGGGTCGGGGCCAGCCTGCGCGAGGCCACGCTGAACGGTCCTGTGGTGCTGCTGACTGGCAGCATGCTCGTCGGTGCGGTCATCGGCCCCAGCGGATTCGCCGCCGTCAAACCACTGGCGACCGACCTCTTCCCGGGCGTGCTCGCGTTCTTCCTGCTTGAGCTCGGCCTTGTGGCGGCCAAGCGGTCGCGATCGCTCAGGGTCGTCGGCTGGCCGCTGGTCGCCTTCGCGGTCATCCTGCCGGTGGTCAACGCGACCGCCGCGCTGGTGCTCTGCCGCGCCGCCGGATTAGGGCGCGGCGACTCGCTGCTGCTGACGATGCTCGCGGCGTCGGCGTCGTACATCGCTGCGCCCGCCGTCGCCCGTACCGCCATCCCCCGGGCAAGCCCCGGCATCTACATCCCCCTCGCTCTGACGATCACGTTCCCACTGAACATCGCGTTCGGTCTGCCGCTGTACTGGGAGATCATCAAGCGCTTCTGGCCTGTGTAGACGCCGCGACCGGTCCGTTAAGGCGCTGCGAGGTTGGGCGCGAGCGCCTAGAACGATATCCGATGCGTCTTGATCTTCGCCCAGAGGGCGAGTGCAGCAAGGCCGCGGTCGATCAGGTCACACGATCTCGTCGGCACCCTCGCGTACGGCTCTATCCATCGTCGCAAGGTCATCGGCGCTCAGCTCGATGCTCCCCGCCGCTGCGTTCTCTTTGGCCTGCTTCTCGTCGCGGGCCCCCACCAGCGCGTGCGTGACGCCCGGCTGGCGAACGGTCCAGGCGATGACCAGTTGGCCGAGCGTGCACCCCCTGGCCGCGGCGACCGGGCGGACGCGGTCGAGCAGCGCATTCACCCTTACCAGGTTGTCCTTCGCGTAGCGCTTGTGGGTGCGGCGCAGATCGCCAGCGGGGAACGCCGTGTCGGGACCGACCTTGCCCGTCAGCAGGCCAAGCGCCAGCGGTGAGTAGGCGAGCACGGCGACGTTGTTCTTGCGGCAGTAGGGCAGCTGCTCGGCCTCCAGCTTGCGGTCGAGCATGGAGAACTTCTCCTGATCGCTGTCGAGCTCGCCCCTTGATCGATACCGGTCCATGATCGCGGGGGTCGCGTTGCAGACGCCGATCGCCCGCACCTTCCCCTGCTGCTTAAGCTTGAGCAGGGCGTCCATCGTCTCCTCGTACGGCGTTGTCTCCTCCTGCCAGTGCGTCTGGTAGAGATCAATGTGCGCCACGCCCAGCCGCTTGAGCGACCGTTCACACTCAGCGACGATCGACGCGGCCCCGTTGTAGACCGAGACCTCGATGTGACCGTCCTCGGCAACGCCCATCGCCGTTGACCGCATCATGACCCGCCCTTTACCCGGCCCGGGCGTCGTCACCATGCCGCACTTGGTCGCAACCACTACACGGTCACGCCCCGCGGGCCCGAGTTCCTTGATCGCCTTGCCGACCACCATCTCAGACTGCCCAAAGCCATAGATCGGCGCGGTGTCGAGCAGGTTGACGCCCGAATCCACGGCCGCGTGGATCGCCCGCACGCACGCGCCCTCGTCGGCGCCCCCCCACATCCACCCACCCATGACCCATGTTCCAAGCGCGACCGCCGACGCCTGGATACCCGACTGCCCGAGCGGACGCATCAGCATGGAAAGCTCCTGGTTCGACAGCGCCGCGCCGGACTTGAGGCGAGGCCGCACGGCGAGGCGAACACTGATATCATTGGCCGTCGCGGCGGGGGCCCTCAGACACACGCACTCCCCCTGCCGCAAGGAGCGTTGTCCATGACACCCGTTGTCCTCGCACTGATCGTGGTCGCCGTTGTTGTGGTTGTGGTCGTGCTCATGGTGATCGGCATCTACAACAGGCTCGTCGGGCTCGGGGTTGCCTTCAAGAACGCCTTCGCCCAGATCGACGTGCAGCTCAAGCGCCGCTACGACCTGATCCCCAACCTCGTCGAGGTGGCCAAGGGGTACATGGCCCACGAGCGCACCACGCTCGAGGCCGTCATCTCCGCCCGCAACGCCGCCTCGGCGGGGCTCAAAGCCGCCGCGGCGAACCCCGGCGACGCCACCGCGCTCGCCTCGCTCTCGGCCGCCGAGAACCAGCTGACCGGCACGCTCGGCCGGCTCTTTGCGCTCTCGGAGGCCTACCCGGACCTCAAGGCCAACGCCAACATGATGCAGGTCTCCGAAGAACTCTCCGCGACAGAGAACAAAGTGGCCTTTGCCCGTCAGGCGTACAACGACTCGGCCATGCGGTTCAACGCCTACCGGCGTTCCTTCCCGCCCATCGTCGTCGCGGGCATGTTCGGCTACGGCCAGGACGCCGTGCAGCTGGAGTTCGCCGACAAGGCGCAGATCCAGAACGCCCCGGTTGTAAAGTTCTAACCCCCGCTGGCCCCTCCCCGACCGCTCCAAGCGAGCTCAAACGTTGGTCGATTTCTTCGAGCAACAGGCCGCCGCACGCAAACGCACCACGCTGTGCGTCGCGTTGTACGGCGCGGCCGTCGTCGCGGTCACCCTTTGCGTCGTGCCCGTGCTCGTGCTCACCGGGCTCTACCTGACCGCCGCCGTTGAGCCCCGGGGTGATCGCGCCAGCGCCGTCGCCCGCACGTTCCAGGGGGCGTTGCACGACCCTGTGGCGACGTTCTCCCACGGCCCGAACCTGGTCATCCTGATCGGCGCGCTGGTCGCAACGCTCTCGCTGATCCTCGGCGCAAGCCTCGTGCGCTACGTGTCGCTGCGGCGCGGCGGCGCGGTGGTGGCCGAGGGGCTCGGCGCAAGGCTCGTCAGCCCCGGCACCGCCGACCTCGACGAGCGCCGCCTCCTGAATGTTGTTGAAGAGATGGCCCTGGCCGCCTCGGTCCCCGTCCCCTCGGTCTACATCATGGAGCGCGAGGACGGCGTGAACGCCTTCGCCGCCGGACACTCGCCCAGCGACGCGGTCGTCGCCGTCACCCGCGGCACGCTGCAGCGGCTCACACGCGAGCAGCTGCAGGGGGTTGTCGCCCACGAGTTCAGCCACATCCTCAACGGCGACATGCGCCTCAACCTGCGCCTGATGGGCCTGCTCTACGGCATCGTCTGCGTCGGGCTCCTGGGTCATGTGCTGCTGCGGACCGGCGGGAGCAGGCGGAACAACGCGCTCCCGCTGGCCGGGCTGCTGCTGATCGTGATCGGTGCGTCGGGCGTGCTCTGTGCCCGCCTGATCAAGGCGATGATCTCCAGGCAGCGCGAGTACCTCGCCGACGCGTCGGCGGTGCAGTTCACCCGCAGCCCCGAGGGCATCGGCGGCGCGCTCCGGGTGATCGGTGGAACGGGCAAGCAAGGCCGGCTCGACTCTGGCAAGGCCTCCGAGTGCAGCCACATGATGTTCGTTTCGTGCGTCAACTCGTGGATGGGCGGAGCGCTCGCCACCCACCCGCCGCTCGAAGACCGCATCCGCAGGGTTGACCCTCAGTGGGACGGGTCCTTCCTCCGCGGACGCGACACCTCGGCGCCCGCCGATCGGTCCACCGGTGGAGACGAAGGACAATCCGGAGCGGGAAGTGCACGCACAGTGCACGGAGTGCCGCTCGCAGCCGTTGGGCTCGCCGGGCTGGCCGCGGCAGCGGCGAGCGCAAAGACTGGCGGAAAGACTGGCTTGCTCCTTGCGGGCGAGCTCTCGGCCCAGCAGGTCTTTGAGCGCGTCGGCGCTGCCCGTGCAGCGCTCGCGGCGATCCCCGAGCGGCTGCGCCAGCTTGCACGCGAGCCCTTCACCGCCCGCGCCCTGCTGCTGGCGATGCTCCTGGACGCCGACACCGCGATCAGCGAGGCACAGCTCGGCTCGATCGCCGCCCTGCTCGGCGGGCCCACCGCGCAGAACACGCGCGTGCTGGCGAAAGAGCTCGCCCGCAACGACCGGTCAATCCGCCTGCCGCTGATCGACCTTTCGATGGCGGCTCTCGCCACGCTCTCGCCCGAGCAGTACCGGGCGTTCCGCGCGGCCGTCACCAGCACGATCAACGCCGACAACCGGGTGGACCTGTTTGAGGTCTGCCTTGAGCAGATCCTCATCAAGCACCTCGACCGCCGCCACCTGGACGCCAGGCCCGTGCCCGTGCAGTACTACGCGCTCCACCGCCTGGGCGAGCCTGTTGCCGCGCTCTTCTGGGCCGTGGCGATGGCCGGCACGACCGATCCAGCGGAGGCGGAAAAGAGCGTCAACGCCGCGCTGGCACGCTTCTCACTCTCGCCGGTTGGCCGCAGGGCCGCCGCTGACCTGCCCGCCGAGGCCATCGTCAACGCACTGGGAGTCATGCGATCGGTTGCGCCGAAGCTCCGCTCACGGGTGCTGACGGCGTGCGCTGAACTGGCGGGGGCCGACGGGCAGATCGATCCGCAGGAATCGGAGCTGCTGCAGGCGATCGCTGATGCGCTCGATCTGCCGCTGGCGCTTCAAGTGACGGCAAGGTGACCGAAAGCTCACAGTGACAGATAGCGCAGGCAGCAAAGAGCGACCAATGGCCGCGATGCGCGGCTGCTCTGTCGGCCCGACAATCGATTGAGCGCAGCGGAGCCGAGGGCTTGCAAGGTCTGGATTGGGCATTCCCGCCCGCTTCAACCAAACGGTGGCTGGAAGTGCGGCCCGCCTCTGCTATTCACCCCGAGCACACCCGCCGAAACTCTGACCGCACGCCAAATGCCTGGTCGCGCGCAAAATAAAAAAACGCCCTCAAAGCCGGAGCTTCGAGGGCGTTCATCCTTTAGATCGGATGAATCTGAACCTGCATCACGAAACCGCTGATGAGCGGTTTAGCGACGACGGCGGCCGGCGACCAGGCCACCGAGCCCGAGCAGGGCGGCGGCGCCCGGCGTGGGAACGATGTTCAGACCGATGATGAGCTTGTATGTCCAGTTCTCGGTGTGGCCCGAGAGCTGGCTCGCGCCGGTGAAGCCGTCGGGGAGCTGCACGCCGCCCGCGCCACCGATGTTGAGGTCGTTGTAACCGGTGACGCCGATGAAGTACGTGCCCGCACCGAGCGAGATCGTGTTCAGCGACGACATGAACCCGACGTTGGAATCATCATCGAACGAGAGGATGTTGCCGCTCGCGTCAGTCAAGATCAACTGGCTGTCGGGGATGCCGGTGCCGTTGTTGATGATGGCGAAGATCGACGCGACGAACGTCGTGTTGCCGGTCACCGTGAAGGAGAACCAGTCGACGTCACCAGCGGTGCCGGGAGCGTTGGGGGTGCCAACCGTGCCGGGGGTGATGGCGCCGTCAACGAGGATGCCCTCGCCGGGTGCGCCGAACGTGCCGATAAAGTTGGCCGTGCCCATCGTGTTGTTACCTTCGGTCTCGAAGAAAATCGAGGCGTTAGCAGCACCGGCGGCGGCGGCGATCGCAAGAGCAGTCAAAGCAATCTTCATGATAAAACTCCTTCCAAAGGACCCTTAAACTTCTACACAGTGCCCTAGAGCGACGCGAAGCTCGTCCGGCACACTCTCAATCTTTCGGAAGACCCGGACAACGCCGGACCAACCGTTCATTCAATCAAAATCTCACCGGCGGCGACGCGCCATGGCCAAGCCGCCGAGACCCAGGAGGGCCGCTGCGCCGGGCGTGGGGATGGCGTTGAAGCCGACGACAAGCTTGTACTGCAAGGAAGATGCGGTGATCGGGGCGCCGTTGGCGTTGAGCCCGTCCCAATCGCCAGGCTGTGAAGCGCCAGAAGTCGCTGCATCGCCGAAGTGGCCGATGACGATGTAGTATGTCCCGGCGTTCAGGATCGTCTCGAAGGACGGCCAGAGACCGATGTTGCTGTCGTCGTCAGCGGTGATCCACGTGCCCGACGAATCGAACAGACCCATGATCGTGTCACCGACCAGGCTGTTGGGGATGCCGTACAGAGCCGCCGTCAGGTAGCCGGGGCTCGTGATCGTGAAGCTGACCCAGTCGACGTCCGCGGGGGGGCCGCCGACAACGCCGCCGGTGAGCACGCCGTCAAAGACGAACGCGTTGGCACCCGCAAAGGCTGCCTGCTCGGCCGCGGTCAGGACGTTCGCGGTCGCGAAAGTGTTATTTGTTTCAACCTCAAGAACCGGTGCGGCAAAGGCCGGCACGGCAATGAGCATCCCAGCAATAGCGAACAAAGTACGGGGCATCCCGTTCTCCTTCTCTTGCACTGGGAATGTGCACACTACTTCGACTCCCAGCAGGGAGCAAAGGCTGTGCACCGGAATGGACGAAGTCCTTCCCAGCGACGCGACGCCTGAACATACCGCCAGATTGAGGGGTCGGCAAGGACTTTCTGAGCAATTTCCGCGCAAATTTGGGAGAAGTCGCTCTCACAGGCCAGAATTGAGAATCTGGGCAAGCTCTCGATTGAGATTCTGGGCAGATTTGCTCACTTCTTCAGCCCACGACGCGGCTGCATCGCCAATACTCGTAGGGTAAATCACTGATCGACTCGCCGTCACCAGCACGCCGTGCTCGATCAACGACGACGCGTGCCCCGTTAGCGGTCTGGCGCGGAGCATCGGAACGATGTCCTCAGCCTTGCCCCCTTGTGCTCCGAAGCCTGGAATCAGGAATACCTGGTCGGGCATGGCACGCCTCAGAGCAGCTGCATCGCCGGCTTTGGTCGCGCCGACCACCGCGCCGATCGAGCTTAACCCGTTGGCACCCATGGACTTACGACCGAACTCGGCGGCCATTTCCGCCACGGCGACCGCTACGGTGCGGCCATCAGCAAGGGTGAGGCTCTGGAGGCCATCGCTGCCGGGGTTGCTCGTTCGAACGAGAACAAACAGCCCCTTGCCCCCTCCCGCCGCAGCCAGGTAGGGCTCCAGCGTGTCGAACCCGAGGTAGGGACTCACGGTGAGGCTGTCGGCCCCGGCAGCGACCAGCGCCGCGTGGGCGTAGTGCTCGGCCGTGACGCCGATATCGCCGCGTTTGGCGTCGAGGATCGTCAGCAAGCCAAGCTCGCGCGCTTGGGCGATCAGCGCGTGCAGCTTGCCGACACCCGCAGCGCTGTAGCGTTCGAAGCACGCGGATTGAAACTTGACGACGGGGACCACGCCGGCAACCGCCTGCAAAACGCCCTCGCAGAAGTGCCCGATCGCGTCAACATCGCTGCGACCTTCGCGGGCCGCCGCTGGCAGTTTTTCAAGCACCGGATCGAGCCCCACGCACGCGATCGAGCGGGTGGCTGCCATCGCACGGGCCAGGCGGTCAACGAACGGCTCGCCAGAGGTGGTCATAGAGCCGAGCGTAGCCGGAAGCGGCCACTCTCTCGCCCTCCATCCCATTGCCCCGTCCTCCTCTCACCGACTGCCCTTCCGCTCCTGCGCCCCCCACCGTCGTACCGTCGCCCATGGAGCCCCCGCCCCTCGCGCTTGACCTGAAGAAAGACAAGGGCCTCACCGTGCAATGGGCGGATGGCACAACGTCGTACTTCACCGTGATGCTGCTGCGGAAGATGTCGCCATCGGCGGACCAACGCGAATTGCGGGCGGAACAGTCACGCAACCCGCTGACGGTGCTCCCCTCGGGCAGGTCGCGCCCGGCGGGCCCGCTGATGGCCGAAGGGGCTGAGTTGGTGGGGAATTACGCGGTGAAGCTGCGGTTCTCTGACGGGCACTCGAGCGGGATCTACACGTGGGAGTACCTGCGACGCCTGGCAAGCCAGGCGCCGTGATCGGGCGCGGGGGGAGGGAGGGTTGAAGTATGCTTGGGGGCGTGGGCAGCGACGGCATCATCACGTTGGCCTCGAGCGTCAAGGAGGTTCCGGGCGTCGGCCCTCGCCGTGCCGCTGCGCTGCTGGAATTGGGCATCAAGACGATCGGCCAACTGATCCAGCACCTGCCGATGCGGCACGAACGGCTGGAGGCGGAGAGCCGGATCGAGGATGTGGTGGCGGGGGCGAACAGTTCAGCGCGCGGGACGGTGACAGCGACGCGGGTGGTGCGGAAGGGAAAGCAGGGGCGGTTTGAGGCGGTGCTGGTGGATGACACCGGCCGGCTGGACTTGGTGTGGTTCAACGCGACGTACCTGCACGACAAGATCAAGCCGGGGATGCGTCTGCTGGTGCAGGGGAAACCGACGCAGTTTGGGCCGCTGCTGCGGATGACGAACCCGAGTCATGAGGTGCTGCCGGAGCTTGGGGATGAGCCCGCGGCTCGGCAGGAGCGGCTGAGGCCGGTGTACCCGGCGAGCGCGGCGATCAACAGCCGGCAGATCGAGGAGGCGGTAGCGGCCGCGCTGCCGCGGGTGATGCCGCTGCTGCACGACCACTTGCCGGAGGGGTTCCGGAAGCAACGTGAGCTGCCTGCGCTGGCGGATGCGTACCGGAGCGTGCATCTGCCCGGGAGCGAGGCGGAGATCACCGCGGGGTTTCGGCGGCTGGCGTATGACGAATTGCTGATGCTGCAGCTAGCGCTCGCGTTAAAGCGGTCTTGGACGCGCCGGACGAGCAAGGCGCCGATGCTGCGGTGGACGAAGGCTGTTGACACCCATATCCGCGAGCGGTTCCCGTTTGAGTTGACGGAAGCACAGGACGGTGTGATCAAGGAGATCGTGGCCGACCTGCAGCGGGATGAGCCGATGAACCGGCTGATGCAGGGGGATGTGGGCAGCGGCAAGACGGTGGTGGCGCTGTACGCCATGCTGATGGCGGCCGCGGGCGGCCAGCAGGCGGCGATCATGGCGCCGACAGAAACGCTGGCGGAGCAGCACCTGCGGACCATCGGCGCGATGATGAAGGGGAGCGGCGTGCGGCTGGAGTTGCTGACGGGTTCGCTCACCGCTGCGGAGCGCGCGGGGATTAAAAAGGGACTGGCGGATGGGAGCGCGCACCTGGTGGTCGGCACGCACGCGCTGCTGAGCGAGGGGGTGCAGTTCAAGGATCTGGCGGTGGTGGTGATCGACGAGCAGCACAAGTTCGGTGTGCACCAGCGGATGGCCCTGCGCGAGAAGGGGGCGGGTGGCACCACGCCGCACGTGCTGGTGATGACGGCGACGCCGATCCCGCGCACGGTGGCGATGACGGTCTTTGGCGATCTGGATGTGAGCGTGATCGACAAGCTGCCGCCGGGCAGGAAGAAGATGATCACGCGCGTCGTCGGGTACGAGAAGACGGCGGATGTGTACGGGTATGTGCGGCAGCGGATCGACGGCGGCGAGCAGGCGTACGTGGTTGCGCCGGCGATTGATGCGAAGGTGGATGAGGAGTTGTGGGAGGATGCGGGAGAGTTGCCGGACACCGAGGCCACAAAGGCACCCCCCCTGTCACTCGCAGAGACTCGTGACATCCCCCCCGCCCCCCCTGGGAGCGGGGGGGAGAAGAAACTGCCGCGGCCGGTGAATGTGGCGGAGGTGCTGGCGCGGCTGGAGGCAGGGGAGTTGAAGGGGAAGCGGTTGGGGGTGGTGCATGGGCGGATGAACGCCGCGGCTCGGGACGCGGTGATGAGCGCGTTCCGGGCGGGCAAGATCGATGTGCTGGTGGCGACGACGGTGATCGAGGTGGGTGTGGATGTGCCCAACGCAACGGTGATGGTGGTTGAAGACTCGGACCGGTTCGGGTTGGCGACGCTGCATCAGCTCCGCGGGCGCGTGGGGCGTGGCGGCAAGGGGGGGCTGTGCGTGCTGCTGGCTCGGGACACGACGATGCGCAGCTCGGCGCGCCTGGCGGTGATGGCCGAGACGAGCGACGGGTTCAAGGTGGCGCAGCGCGACGTGGAGGTGCGCGGGTTCGGCGATGTGATCGGCGTGCGGCAGAGCGGGATGCCGCAGTTTAAGGTCGTTGACCTTTCACGCGATATGGACCTGCTGGGCCAGGCGCGCCGCGATGCTCACAAGTGGATCGAGGGGAGCCCGATGCTGGAGAAGCCCGAAGAGAAGCTGCTGCGGCAGCGGATGCTGAAGCAGCACGGGAAGTGGCTGGGGCTAGCGGATGTGGGGTGACGGCGATGTCTTGTGATCGGTGCCGCAGCAAAGGCACCCTCATCTGCCCGCCGCAAAGCCGGCTGGCACCTTCGCTCGCTTCAGTCGTGAATGCCCTTGAACTCGCTGGGCTTGGTGCCGGCGGTTGTCCAGATGCCGAGGATGAGGTTGAGGCCGGTAGTGTCGTCCGCCTCGTCGATGAAGATGATGTCGGGCCGCGCGCCGCCGGCGGTGCGGTAGACCAGGCCGGGCGGGGCGATGGTGGTCTCAAAGTTGACGTGGTTGTCGTTGTAGCCGATGTTGCCCTCCCACGTCGTGCGTCCGCCGTGGATTGCGAGGGTCTTGCTCTTGCCGTCGATCATGGCTGAGGGGCCGGTGCCGGTGACGGTCGGGCCGCGGTTGCCGAAGACGGCCTCCATGGCGTTGAAGGTGTTGCCCCACATGTTGAGCCGACCGCGCTCCTTGGGGTCGTCGGACGCGGTGTCGCCGCTGGGCATCGCGTTGGCGTAGGAGGTGTGACCGGTGCCGGTGGTGAAGTCACAGCGGAGGGCGGGGTCCCAAAGGGCGTTGGCGGGGACGGCGGCGGCCTTGGGGCTCGAGTTCTGGTACTCGCTGCAGGCGCGGATGCTGCTGTTTGACTCGGACGGTGTGTAGAGCAGCTCGGGCGAGATCGAGCTGTTGTAGACGAGGATGGAGAGGATATTGTTGGTGGTGTCCTTGCCGCGGCCCCCGTTTGCGATGGTCTGGTTGTTGATGTCGATGATTGAGGGGAGGGGGTAGCTGTCTTTGTTTCCCTGGGCGAAGATCGTCATCGCCTGGATGGTGTTGCGGACCTGGGTTGCGCACTTGATCTGGCGCGCCGATGCCCGCGCTTTGCCGAGCGCTGGCAGCATGAGCCCGGCGGCACCGGCGCACACGCCGACGCAGACGACGGCGGAGACCACGATGACGATGACGATCACCTCAACGCGGGAGAGTCCGCGGCGGCTGAGGGCTGGGCGGCTGCTGGGTTGCATACAGGGTTCCGTTGCTGGTGGGGGTGGATGCTGCCAGGGCCTTCAATCGTGAACGCCCTTGAACTCGGCGGGGAGCATACCAGCTTTCACCCAGATTCCCAAGCAGGTGTTGAGGCCGTCGGCGTCGTCGGGCTCGTCGTAAAAGAAGATGTCAGGGTGAGTGCCCCCGCCCGCTCGTTTGTAGGTGATCTCGGTCGGGTCCATGCGGGTCTCGAAGTTGACGTGGTTGTCGTTATAGCCGATGTTGCCCTCCCAGGTTGTGCGGCCGCCGTGGATGGCCATGGTGTTGCTCTTCTTGTTGTAGATTGGGTTGCCCTTGGCGTCTTTACCCGTGATCAGCGGGCCGCGGTTGCCGAAGACGGCCTCGGTGGCGTTGAAGGTGTTTGACCAGCTTTTGAGGCGGCCACGGGCGGGTGCGTCAGCGGCCGCGGCGGTGTCGCCGCTGGGCATGAGCATGGCGTAGGAGGTGTGGCCGGCGCCGGTGGAGAAGTCGCAGCGGAGCGCGGGGTCCCAGACGGCGTTGGCGGGGACGGCGGCGGCTTGGGGGTTGCTGTTCTGGTACTCGGAGAAGATCTTGATGCTGGCGTTGGTTTCGGCTGGTGAGTAGAGCAGTTCGGGTGAGATCGAACTGTTGAAGATGAGAATGGAGAGGATGTGGTTGGACGTGTCCTTGCCGCGCTGGCTAGCGGAATCGCCCGGTGTGCCGATGCTGAGTGTCTGGTTGTTGACGTCGACCATCGAAGGGAGCGGATAGGTGTCCTTGTTGTCTTGGGCGAAGATGGTCATCGCTTGGATGACGTTGCGGATCATGGTCCCATCTTTGATCTGGCGGTAACCACTTCCTCGCCCGCCTGTTCTTGTCAGTGCGGGAAGACAGATGCCAATGATGAGTACGAGAAAGAGGAGAGCGACCACGACTTCGATGATCGTCAGAGCACGACGGAAGTTGGGTCGCACGGCTTTACCCACGAGGGCCATGCGAAGGCTCCTTTCATGGGGTCTTTTCGCAGGAGGGAACGTGAGGGTTCCACGGGCGCAGGGAAAGGCACCCTCCCCGCACTCGCAAAGCCTCGTGCGACCCTCCCGCTGGGAGAGGATAATGCACGAACGCGTGGAGCAGGTTTCCAACCTGCCCGGCTTTTCCAGTGATCAAGCCCCATGGTCGATCCCCTTCCATGGTCAACGGATGTCGGAACCGTGCACAGAGACGGGCCTCAATTGGGCAGGTTAAAAACCTGCCCCACGATCTCTCTGCATAATCCTCTGGGAGCGGGAGGGTT
>JAUXUZ010000160.1 GCA_030680655.1 Phycisphaerales bacterium | reverse complement strand
CACCCCCCCACCCCGCCGCCACCCCCCCTTCCCGGGCCGCGTTGAGCATGTTCGCCGCGCCATCGCGGCGGGCTCAACGGCTCTGGCCTTGCTGGCCGGCTGTGCGACGCCGCTCCACCCCGATACGGAGCCTGAACTCCGCCGCTCGATCCTCGGGGCGATCAAGCGCGACACCGAGGGTTCGACGGTGCGTCAGGCGGGAGCCGACCCTGCCTTCAGGCCTACCACCGCCCCGGACAGGGTGCAAAGCCTGGGGCTCGCGCCGGAGATCCTGTCCAAGCTCGAAGAGACCAGCGGCAGGGGCAGCTACAGAGAGTTTCAGGCCCCCTTGGGTGTTTCGCTCGCCGGTCAGGAGCAGCAGGTCGTGAGCATCAGCCTGCGGCGGGTGGTCCTGACGACCGCCTCCAACAACCTCACGCTGCAGTTCGCGCGGCTCGTACCGGCGATCAATCAGGCCAACACGGTGCAGGCCCAGGCCGCGTTTGACTGGGTGCTCTTCGCCAGCGCGCAGGACCAGTTCCAGGACAACGCCTCGCAGCGCACAGGGTTCGGCGCCGGGCCGGTGTTGACAAGGCAGGAGCAGCGTTCGGGCACCATCGGCCTGCGTCGCCGGCTCGAAACCGGTGGCTCGTTCACCATCCAGAACCAGCTCAGCCGCCTGGACAACAACTCTCCCGGCACCCTCCCGAACCCCGACCCAGCGGTGCAGCCGAGCATCACGGTTCAACTCGACCAGCCGCTGATGCGGAACTTCGGCACCGACGCAAACCTCGCGGAGGTGCGCCAGGCGGTCAACGCCGAGCGAGACAGCATCCAGCAGCTCAAGGCGACGCTGCTGCAGCAGGTGGCCGACGCCGAGACGGCCTACTGGACGCTCGTCCGCTCGTCGGGGGAGCTCAAGATTGCCCAGCGCCTGCTCGACCGTGGCGAAGAAGTGCGAGGCACCCTCAGCAAACGCCGGGAGAAGGCCGAGGATGTGCGTGCCAGCCAGTTCTCAGATGCCGTTGCTACGGTCGAGTCGCGCCGGGCCGACGTGCTCCGCGCACAGAACACGGTGCGCCAGGCGAGCGACCGTCTCAAGCAGATCATGAACGACCCCGACCTGACCGTCGGCTCAGAGGTTCTGCTCCAACCGGTCGATGACCCGGTGGGCGAGGCGCTCGTGCTGACGCTGCAGGACGTTGTCACCACCGCGCTGGCCAACCGCCCCGAGGTGCAGCGCGCCCTGCTGGCCATCAGCGACGCGGCCATCCGCCAGCAGCTCGCCGACAACGCCAGGCTCCCGGCCCTTGACCTGCGCCTGCAGATGCGCGTCAGCGAGATCGCCAGCAACACCAGCGACGCCTACTCACGCCTCAACGACACCAACTTCATCGATTACCTTGTCGGCGTCAGCTACGAACAGCCGATCGGCAACCGCGCCGCCGAGGCCAGCTACCGCGCCCGGTTCCTTGAAGCCAATCAGGCCGCAACGACCTACCGCGACGTTGTACAGCGCGTGCTGCTGGACGTCAAGAGCGGGCTGCG
>JAUXUZ010000157.1 GCA_030680655.1 Phycisphaerales bacterium | reverse complement strand
TGAACGAAGAGAACGCCGCCTTCGGGCGCGTCGTTACCGCGCCGACCAACGGTGCCGCGGGCGTCATCCCCGCCGTGATGATGTACGCCGCAACCTTTTGCGACCTCTCGCAGTACCAGGGCGTGCTGCCCAACCCTCCCGCTCCCAGCGGGAGGGTCGACGAGGCTCTGCGAGTCGGGGAGGGTGCCTTGCCCTCCGACTCCGCCATCATCGACTTCATGCTCGCCGCCGGCGAGGTCGGCTCGCTCTTTAAGAAAGGCGCCACCATCTCTGCCGCCATGGGCGGCTGCCAGGCCGAAATCGGCGTCAGCAGCGCCATGGCCGCCGCCGGCCTCTGCCAGGTCCTGGGCGGGTCCGCGGCCCAGGCCTTCATGGCCGCCGAGATCGCCATGGAGCACCACCTGGGCATGACCTGCGACCCCATCGGCGGGCTCGTGCAGATCCCCTGCATCGAGCGCAACACCATGGGCGCGATCAAGGCGATCACCGCGGCCAACATCGCCCTCGACAGCGACCCCGCAAACGCCAAGGTCAGCTTCGACGCCGTCGTCCGCACCATGTGGCAGACCAGCCTCGACATGCAGAGCAAGTACAAAGAAACCAGCGACGGCGGTCTCGCCCTGCACGTCAGCGTCGGCATCAGCGAGTGCTGAGACGCGTGCAACCCGCTCAACCCACGCGCAACCCTCCCGCTCCCAGCGGGAGGGTCGGCCGAGTCTTCGAGGCCGGGGAGGGTGCCTCGCATTCGTCCGTGCAGTCAGTGAACGTCACCACCGCCGCCGACTTCCAGGCAACGCTCCCGAGCGATCCGCAGGCATGTCGCCGCGGCCGCGTCCGGGTCTCTCCCGACTTCGATCGCCGTGAACCGCACCACCACCAGCCCGTTCTCAACCATCCACCGATCCCTCGCGTGGTCGTGCTCAACGTTCGTCAAGTGATGTGCCCCATCAACCTCAATCACCAGGCGCGCACGGTGGCAGTAGAAGTCGGCGATGTACGGCCCGAGCGGGTGCTGTCGCCGGAAGGGATACCCAAGCTGCCGGGCGCGCTTGATCCGCAACCACAGGTGCAACTCGGGAGGTGAAAGGTCGTCGCGCAGCGCCGCGGACGCACCCTTGGCGCAGTCGGAGGCCCTGACGTCCTTCCTGAGCGGCCCGCTAGACGTTGGCAGAAAGCGCTTCACGCAGACAGCATACCGCTTTTCAACCCTCTCGCTCCCAGCCGGGCCGTGCGAATCGGGCGGAGCCCGAGAAGCCGGAGGCCAAGGAGTGCGATCTGAAAGAACGCCTTCGCTACTGACCGAGGCTCAGCGAGGCCGGGGAGGGTGCATCTTGGATCGAGGGGTGCGCCGCGACGACTGGAAGAACCCTCCCCGCCGTCGCAGAGCCTCCGGCGACCCTCCCGCTGGGAGCGGGAGGGTTGCGCTCGGCCTCACCCCAGCAACCCCGCCACGGCCTTCCCGTTCCCATCCTTGGTGATGTAGATCGGCCGCCCCTCGCTCACAAACGATGTCCGCGGCCCCATCCCCAGCGCGTGGTAGATCGTCGCGTGCGCATCGATCAGCTTCACCGGGTTCTCAACCGCCAGCATCGGGTGGCGCTCGGCCGTCTTGCCGTAGGCGATCCCCTTCTTGAAGCCGCCGCCGAAGAAGAGCATGTTGTTGCACGAGCTGAAGTGACCGTGGAAGCCGTACATCTTCTCGTCGGCGATCACCAGCTTCTCGCCCGTGTGCGTCTCGGTCGCACCCTCCGCCTCCACGCCCGCCGCCGGTGCCGCGGCGATCGTCCGCCCAAACTCAGTGCCGATGACCACCAGCGTGCGATCGAGCATGCCCCGCTCGTGCAGGTCGGTGATGAGCTGCGCGATCGGGCCGTCGATCTGCGCCTTCATCTCCTCCATGCGGGTGGCCCCGCTCTCGTGCATGTCGAACCCCTTGAACGGCCCGTACTGATACTCCACCTGCACGAATCGCGATCCCGCCTCAACCAGCCGCCGTGCCATCAGCAGCCCGTTGCCGAAGCGGTCGCCGTGGTAGTACCCCTTGTCGATCACGCCCTTGGGCCCGACGGCTGCCTTGTACCCGTCGCGCACGCGCTCCGGCTCGCCCGACAGGTCGAACGCCTTCTTCACCGGCGAGTCCATCATCGCGCGGGCGTCGGCCATCATCCGTCGCACCGTCTCGGCGGCGTCTGAGTCGCGCAGCGCGCGATCGGCCAGGGCGTTGAGCTTTCCCAGCAGCGCCTGCCGCCGGTCGAGGCGCTGCGGCGTCATCCCCGCCGCGGCGCTCAGCGTCGCCAGCCCCGCGCCGGGGTCGGGAATCATAAACGGCGCTGCCGCCGGCCCGAGGAACCCCGGCCCCAGGTACTCAGCGATGAACTGCTTCTCCGAGTCGCTGGTGTCGATGTCGCGCCCGATGTAGATGTACTCGGGCACCAGTGGGTGCCGCCGCCCCAGTGACTGCCCCACCAGCGCGCCCATGCTGGGCGCCTTGAACCCCGCCGGGTGGATGTACCCGGTCATCAGCGCGTACTGCGCCCGCAGGTGCACCGCGCCGAACATCACGTCGCTGGTGAGCGTGCGGAGGATGCACCCTTTGTCCATCACCCCCGCCATCTTCTCAAGCCCCGCCCCCAGGCGCACGCCGTCAGCCGCTGTTTCGATCGAAGCGCACGTCCCTTGCAATTCGCTCCCGAGCATCCCCTGCTGAAACGGCGTGTGCTGCTTGGGGTCCCACGTGTCGGTCTGCGCCACTCCGCCGGGCAGGTAGATGTAGATGCACGCGTCGGCCGTTGGCATGGGCGCATCGGGATCAGGCTCCATCACGCCGCGACGGGCGGGCTTTGAGCCGGCGGCTGCGCCGCGCGCAACAAGCCCCGCCGCCGCCAGGGCCGCCGTCGTCATCACAAACTCGCGCCGATCCAAGTTCATGCCGCGCCGCTCCTGTATCCAACCCTCCCGCTCCCAGCGGGAGGGTC
>JAUXUZ010000145.1 GCA_030680655.1 Phycisphaerales bacterium | reverse complement strand
GCGCGTCGTCTTCCTTGATCTTGAACACGACCTTCATCAGGTCGGAGCCGATGTCGGCGATCTTGGTGAAGATGCCGCCAGCGATGCGCAGAACAGCAGCGCCCAGCGACTCACCGATCGCAAAGCCGATGAAGCACTTGGCCGCCACATCGCTGGGCAGGAACAGGAGGATAACCAGCATGATGAACAGCTCGACGCTGATCAACGCCATGCCGATGCTCATGCCCGCCTTGAGCGGGACGTCGTAGCAGGGCCACGGCTTGCCGCGGAGTGAGCCGAAGGCGGCGCGGCTGTTGGCGAAGGTGTTGACGCGGATGCCGAACCACGCGACGCCGTACGAGCCAGCGATGCCGATGAGGCTGAAGATGATAATCAGGGCCATGTCGCCCCAATCGACGTGCCGGAGGAACTTGAAGTACACGAGCATCGCCGCGGCGACGAACGCCCAGAGGATCAGCAGGAACTTGCCCTGCCGGAGCAGGTACGCCTTGCACGTCTCGTAGATCAGCTCGGAGATGTCGAGCATGCTCTTGTGGACGGGCATGCCCTTGAGTTTCATGTACATCGCCATCGCGAAGCCCATGCCCAGCACGCATACCAGCAGGCCAAGCGTCAGGAGCTGCTGACCGGAGAAGCTGTTGTTCAGGAACTTGACAGGCACGACCTTGCCCGTGAAGTCAGGCATGACGATGTCGAGCTCTGACACATGCTGCGCGGCCGGCGCGGCAGCCGTGACTTGCGCTGCACCGGGCTGGGCGAGCGCGGGCACCGCTGTAAACAGCGCCAGCAGCAGGGGAAGGACAAAGATCGACAGACGCTTGATGAACGGGGTGTTCACTGCGGTTTCTCCAGGACGTCCATTGCGGATCGGGACGCGGGACGCGTCATCCATGACGCGGTGTGATATTGGAAGGGGGTTGTACCACGCACGAGGGTTGAGAGGGGGCCTAAGCAGCGACGCCCGGCACTTGGGGCCGGGCGTTCGCGGGATCAGCGGTTATTACGGGCGGCCCATGCGCGCGGGGCGCATCGGCTTGAGCTCGCCGGAGGCGATCAGGGCCTCGCGGATGCGACGGCCGATGGCCTTGCGCATGTCGCGGCGGACACGCTCTGAGGGCTTCTCGTAGTATTCCTTGCGCTTGATGTCCTTCACCAAGCCCTCTTTTTCGCAGAGTTTCTTGAACCGACGCAGCATCTGGTCGGTGCTCTCGTTGCTACGCGCTTTGACTCGGATCGCCATGACTCGATAAACCTCTTTTCGTGCCTACTGGGCAAATCGCCACGGAGGGGGAGACGGTGGATGCCGCCCAGACCCTAAGGGTGTCCTGAACAGGGCCCAAGTAAAGCCGATCAGCCAGCCGGTATCAAGTCGAGGCCTCAAAGTGAATACACCAAAACAGGGGGCGGGTCGGGGAAGTCGGTGCAGACAAGGGTGAACAGGGGCGAGCCAAGGACATGGCCGATCCAGAAAAGGGCACGGCGGGTTCTCGTTTCTCGGGCCGGATCGGGGTTCGGTCCGATGGTTTGCCCATGGACGTTCAAACGGCATCTGTGCTGGTCGTCGGCGTGATCGGGCTCAGCGCGAGCGTCGGATGCACAGCTTCACCACCTCCGAGGGAAGAGGCCTTGGTCCGCTCGACCAATCTGCGTGAGGCGCAGCAAAGCGAGGATGAGCGGGGGGCCGGAGAGATCCAGGTGGTGGTGCACAACGGCGTGATCACGGCGGACATGGAGCGCCGTCACGAGGTTGATCAGCTTGTCGCGGCGGCGGAGGCCTCGATGCGTTCGCGGGGGTTCACGCTTGATGGCCGTCGGGGGAGGCTGGAAGAACCGCTCAGGATCTCTGGGCGCATGGGCGGAACCCCTGATTCCCGGCGGGTCGAGGTTTCGATCCTCGTCGGGCCGACAAAGGTGCGCTTTGCGGTTGCCATCAAGCCGTGGGGGAATGACGCCGAAGGGCGGGCCGTCATGAAACGCATGCTCGAACTTCTCGGGTACGGGGCCTGAGCGCTTCAATCGAGGGGCGCCGCTTGCGGACGTGCGCACGCAGCTCGTGGCTGTTCGGTCACCAACCGGCGAGGGCGATGAGACGGGCGGCCTGAGCGTCGCTGAGGGTGTGCTTGCGCCGCGCCAGCACCGTGCGGGCGATCTCGAGGAACTTGTCCTTTCGGAAGGTCTTGCCGGAGGACGCCGGCGAATCGTCGGTGGCCCAGCAGAAGGGCGGAACGACGCCCGTCACCGCTGCGGTCTGGGCGATCATGGCGCCGGTGCCGATCGTCACGCCGGTCATGATGCGGGTGCAGATCGCCGTCTTGACGTGGTCGCCGATGATGCACCCCATGAACTGCCGGCCCGTGCGTTCGAGCGGTTCGTCGCGTCCGGCGCGCATCAGCACCTCGGTATAGGTGTTGAGCAGGTTGCTGTTGGTCGTGCCGGCGCCGAGGTTGCTCCACTCACCGACGAACGCGTCGCCCAGGTGCCCGTCGTGCGCCTTGTTGGCGAACCCCTGAAAGACAACGCCGCCGATCTCGCCGGCGACCTTGCAGTGCGGGCCGATAGACGTGTACGCCTTGATCAGCGTCCGTTCCATCACCGTCGAACTTGGACCGATGTACGCGGGGCCAACGATCACGGCGCCCGGGCGTACGACCGCGCCGGCGTCGAGCACCACCGAGCCGTTGTCGCAATCGAAGACCACACCCGGGCAGACCTTGGACGTCTCGCTGATCGCCAGCGGCGCATCACCAAAGGCCATGACGCCGCGCAGCTGGGGTTCGTCGGCGTTGCTGGCCATCGAGACCAGGTCTATGCTGAGCGCATCTTCCAGGAACGTGCGGAAGTGCCACGGCCGGTGGAGCAGCGCAGGTCGGTCAAAGACGACGCACGCTCCATCCGCCTTCTCCGTCGGGGCGCTGAACGATTGAAGCAGCCTCTCGCCATCGTCTCGTGTCTGCGGTCGTGCGGCGATGACCTGGCCGCTCGCGGCCTCGACGAGGTACTGGCCGAGATCGAGCCGCTCGATCTCACGCAGTGGCATGACGCACCGGCCGTTGACCAGCAGGAGCCCCGGCACGAACCACGGCAGGCCGCCCCCGCCCTTGCAGCATGTCAGCACGGGCCGGGTGTTGGCCACTCCGTAGGCACCGGCTCCGTGGCGCTCGGTCGTCAAGTCGACAAGGCCTGCGGGGACCGCCAGGGCGCGCACGTCCAGACGCAACTCGTGACGCAGACGCTCGAGCGTTGTTCGGGCGCCTGTCCGGATATCGAACGCCGCGCGCAGGTCGGTGAGCGGTCCGAGTCGTCCGAGGCCGTCATCAAAGACGATGGCTGGTTGCATCGGCGGAGGGTAGTCGCGGGTCGCATGAAAGAAGGAGCGGCCGCCTCACACCGCCGCCGATCTCGACTCGCGGCTGCCTGCTCACGTTCCCCGCCCGTACATCGTGCGCTTGTCGTAGGGGTCTGGGAGTCCCAGCAGCGGCAGCGTCCAGCGAAGGCAGGCGGCGATCGCCAGGGCTGGCAGGGCTGTATAGAGCGCGCCGACGAGGCGCACCAGGCCCTGCGGCGGCAGCGACACCGCTGGGTCGATCATGTCGCGCACGAGCAAGATGCACAGAGCGCTCATCTGCATGGCTACAGCGCCGAGCACGGCCAGCACCGCTACTGCCAAAGGAATCCGGCGCACGAAGACGCGCCGAGACTTGAGGACCACCCAGGCACCGACCACAAACCCCAGCGCGTGCGGGCCGGCGAAGGTCACCTGCCCAACCGCCGCGGTTCCGTTCTGGCCCCACAGCGCAACGCTCCAGGTGAGGTCGATCAGCAGCCCGCCGATGAAGGCCGTCCAGAGCACGGCGACGGGCGGCCCGAACGCCGCAATGCACGCGACGAAGGCGAAGGTCACCGAGGGCCCGCCGATCCCGCCCGCCGAATCGGAGAGCCCCAGCGTCTGGCGGAGCGCGAGCTCCAGACCGACGGTCAGCCAGAGTGCAATGAGCACGGCCAGGCGGTTCATCAGCGGTTCCCCCCCCCTGTTGGCCTGGTGCCTGAGAGCCCGGCCGGCTCGTCAACCATCGGGGGCTGGACCAGCACGGTGAAGTCTGCGCCGGCGAGTTCGCGCACGTCGTACATCGGTCGCACGGTCACGATCTGCCTGTCGTTCTGCGCGGTCGTCACCGACTCAACTTCTCCGAGGATCAGCATCTGGGCGAAGCGCGGCCACGAAGGATCCGCCAGACGCACACGGGCGCCCGGCTTCACCGGCTCGAGCCGCTTGCCGCCGCCCGCCCTGGAGATCAGGTAGACGCTCCCGGTCAGGCGTCCTCCGTCAACCGTCGGCGTGAGCTTCACCCCGTACTCGGGCTGGCCGCCGTCCGCTTCGCCCAGTTCCAGCGGTTCGATCCCGCTGTCAAGCGGGCGCACGATCCCCCGGATCTCCGGTCCGGATGCGTCCGCGACGAGCTGCGCGAACGTCACCTTGCTGCCCGGCGCGACCACCCTTCCCACGAGGTTCACGCTCTCAAGAACAACGACGCTCCCCACGCCGACGGGGCTGAGGCCGTCTGGGCGCTGCGCAAGGTGGTCGGTCCGCAGTTGCAGCAGCGAGCCGCGCAAGCCAAGGCTGCC
>JAUXUZ010000143.1 GCA_030680655.1 Phycisphaerales bacterium | reverse complement strand
CGACCGCGATCCAAACCACAACCGGGGTTGACTTCATTGGCGACACTCCACGAACAAGATACCCCCCGATCCGAGTGGAAACCAGCCCCGGTTGCGGAAATCAACAGGATTGAAGTGCGTTGTTCGACGAGCAAAGCCAGCAGATAACCAGCAGCGGGACGTGATAACACCCGATCCGGGCCTGTTTCACCGAACACCCGCCAGCAAAGCGGACGGCCTGAGCGCTGCGCGTGGGCACGCGCAGCGTGCGCGGGGTCCCTTGGGCTCTGCGTGTGGCCACGCGCAGAGTGCGCTGGGGCACGCGCGGCCCGCGCATGGGCACGCGCAGTCTGCGCGGGGTCCCCTGGGCTCTGCGCGTGGGCACGCGCAGGGTGCGCGGGGGCAACTGGGGGGTCGGCCTCGGCACGAGGAAGCCGCTGCTGGAGCGTTGGTTCGTGTGCGCAGGGGGCTGTCTGCGCGGTGGAGGGAATCGGCCCTGCGGCGCGGACATCGCGGCAGCCCCGTGTAGACTTGGGCCATGCTCTTCATGGTCATCGAGCGGTTCAAAGCGGGTCGGAGCGAGGCGGTGGGGGAGCGTTTCAAGCGCTGCGGGCGGATGCTGCCTGAGGGGGTCAACTACCTCGCCAGTTGGGTGGAAGACTCGGGCGCATCGTGCTTTCAACTGATGGAATCCCCGGGCCGCGAAGGGATCGATGCGTGGATCGCCTGCTGGAGCGACCTGGTGGACTTTGAGGTCTTCCCCGTGCTCACCTCGGCCGACTACTGGGCACGCGCAGCAAAGCAGACTGCGGATGAAGCGGCGCGGTCGGCAGATGCGGCGGGCGGTGACCGTGCGGGCGGGTTGGAAGGGACAATGGCGTGAGCGAGGAGGAATTCCGCGCCATCGCGCTGAGCATGCCCGGGGCGGCGGAGTCATCGCACATGGGGCACCCAGACTTCCGCACTGCGCTGGCCGCGGGTAGTCGCTCGAAGCGCGGAAAGATCTTCGCGACACTGATCGATGATGAGGCGGGGGAGGTGGGTGTCGTCATGCTGACGCCGCAGGAGCAGGCAGCATTGATCGCCGAAGCGCCGGGCGTGTTTGAGCCGGTGAGTGGGAAGTGGGGGGAGGGCGGGGCGACGCGGGTGCTGCTGAAGCGGGCGGGGAAGCGCCTCGTGCGGCGGGCGGTAGAGATGGCGTGGCGGGGGAAGGGTGGGGGAGCAGGAAAATCGCAAATGGCAGATCGCAAATAGCAAATGAAGGCGGTGCGGGGGAGCGTGGCGCGGTGGGCAACTACCATCGCCCCTGCCCTATGAAGAAGCGTGAGGCCCTCCATCTGCCGGTGCTGTTTGATCAGGTGCTGGAGGTCATCGACCCCCGGCCCGGGCAGGTGATCGTGGATTGCACGCTCGGCCTGGGTGGGCACGCGGCGGCGATCATGGAGCGGATGAAGGGTGGGGGGGCGGGTAGCAGCAGCCGGTTGATCGGGATCGACCTCGACCCGGCGAACATCAAGCTCGCGAAGGGGCGGCTGGAGAAGGTGAAGGGGAAGAGCGAGGTCCGCTTCGACCTGTTCCACACCAACTTCTCCGGG
>JAUXUZ010000142.1 GCA_030680655.1 Phycisphaerales bacterium | reverse complement strand
GGCGCGGGGGCCAACCTCGGTTACCAGAACGTCGCCATTACCGTCGGTCTCTACCGCGAGACCGCCGCCGGCAGCGGCGTCTTCAACCTCGTCTCCAACCAGAACTTCAACTCCACCACCGACGGCAGCCTCATCAATCCCGCCGACGCGACGACGACCAACATCTCCGGCACTGGCTTTGCCCGCTGGGCCAACCAGACCGGAGGCGATAACCGGGAGTATCAGGTGCGTGTGTCGGTCACGTCGACGGGTGACGCAGCGTTCGGCAACCCCGGCGGCAGCGCCTTGGGCGCGCGGGCCGCGGTGAACTTTGACTCCGTCGCCGACCACCGGGGCCTGCTCTTCAGTGCGAACGTCGAGCCCGCCAACTACGCCGGCAACAGCCGCGGCGCGGTAGGCGCGGCCGCGGCGCGGGCCCAGTGGGGGGTGAGCGGCGCGGGCCCGAACGTCTTCGGCCTCTTCCCGTTCCGGGCCACCGTGGCGGTGATCGAGCCACGCGTGCCCCTGGCGGGGCACGAGGGCCTGCAGGGAAGGCTCACGATTCTCGACAACGGCGGGGCCAACCTCCGCCAGGGCGAGCACCCCCTGGCCGTCGCCGGCATCATCGCCGGAGTAGGACCCGACGAGGCCCGCTCGGGTGTTGCGCCCGGGGCCCGCCTGTTGGCCGCGTCCATCGGCGACTGGGGCGGCACCATTGCCGCCGCGCAGGCCGCGGTGAACAACGTTGGCGTCAACAACCCATTGGTGGTCAACTACTCGGCCAGCGACGGCAGCACCACTGTGGAGAGCCTTGACCGCTTCCTGACGGTCAACCCGCGCGTCACGTGGGTCGCCGCCAGCGGTAACGAACAGACCAGCGGCCCGTGGCCCGGTGTCACCCCGCCCCCACCCCCCAGCAGCGGCAACGTCGAGACGCCCGACTACGCGTACAACATCATCTCGGTCGGTGCGCTTGAGCGCAACTTCAACCGCCCCACCGACTTCTCCAGCACCACCCTGGGCAACCAGCCCTCCGCCCCGCACATCATGGCCCCGGGCGAGGATGTGATGAGCCTCGCGTCGCGCGACCTGAATAACAACGGCCACCTTGACGACCACACCCGCACGTTCCTGGGCAACGACTGGAACCAGACCGGCGGGGCAACGGTCGGCTCGATCACCGGCACCTCCTTCGCCGCGCCGCACGTCGCCGGCACGGTGGCGCTGCTGCACGACTACGCCCTGCAGCACAATTACCGCGTCGACAGCGTCGACCACCGCGTGATGAAAGCCGTGATCCTGGCCGGCGCTTCGACCTGGGGCATCACCGACCGCGCCGGCAACGGCTGGCGGCAGACGGTCGACGGCGCGGGCACCGCCGCGGCGCCCTTCCTCGTCCACCGTTCGCTCAACGAGAACCTCGGCAGCGGCATGCTCAACGTGCCCCGCGCGGTGGGCATATTCGCCGGCGGTGAGATTCTTAACGGCAATTTCACCACCGCGAACGCTCCCCGAAACCAAATCATTACCGGGCCCGGCGCGTACCAGAACGGCCAGCAGTCCTTCTGGGACTTCGAGACCGTGGGTGGCCGCAACGGCGGCATCGACGGCACCGTGGACTACATCCTGCCCAGCCAGCTCGTCTCTTCGCAGGACGGCGCCTCCTTCAGCCTCGTGAGCATGTTCGACTACCTCCGCGCCTGCCTGACGTGGGACGCCACGACGAACGCCGGCGGCACGGCGTACAGCCCTCTTTCCAACCTGGAGCTCCGTCTCTACGCCGACAACCTCGCCGACCCCAACGGCATGGCCGGCTTCGACCCAAACAATCCCAACGCCGACACGCTCCTCGCACGCACCGACGGCGCGGGTGAGAACGTCCGACTCTTCGACCTCACAGGCTTCACCACCAGCTTTACCCAGGCGGGCGACCTGGCGCAGTGGAACGGCGGCCTCTCCTTCTACCTGCAGGTGCGCAATCTCTCTGACACCGCCACGACGTACGGCATCGCGCTGACGCTTGTGCCGGCGCCGTCTGGTGCGGGCTTGCTGGTGCTGGTGGGCCTGTACGCGGGCCGCCGCCGGCGCGCGTGATCGACGCCGGGCCGGAGCGCGTGGCGCGTGTGCGCTCCGCGCGGATGAGTTCGCTCTCCAAGGCCCTCATCGGGTCGGCGGTTTCGCTGCGCCGCGACGCGGGTTTGAGCCGCTGCAGGGTGGCGCGCGTGCCAGCACCCCTGCGGGTGTCGGCTGGTGCGCCACGGGCGATGGACCGAGAAGCCTGTTGAAACGGATGCTGGGAGCGCAGATAGTTGTGCATGGGCAAGAACGGCAACAACGGGGCAGCGGCGGTGGCCGGGCTCGCGCGTGAGATCCACAAGCGCGAGCCGTTCCGCAGCGCCGCCGAAGAGGCGTTCTTGAACGTGGCGCGCACGGCGAGCGTGCTGGCGGGCGACTTTGAGCGGCTCTTCAAGCCGCACGGGCTCTCGGGGGCGACGTACAACGCCCTGCGGATCCTGCGCGGTGCGGGCGAGTCTGGCCGGCGGTGCACCGAGATCGGCGAGCACATGGTGGCGGCGGTGCCGGATGTGACGCGGCTGATCGATCGGCTGGAGCGGGCGGGGCTGGTGAAGCGTCTCCGCGGCGGCGGGAGTGGCGGGGAAGGTGGAGGAGGTGGCGATCGGCGCGTGGTGGTAGTGCGGATTACCCCGGGAGGCCTGGCGCTGCTGAAGAAGCTCGACTTGCCGGTGGCCGACTTGCACCACCGGCAGATGGGTCACATGGCCGACGGCAAGCTCGATTCGCTCAGCCGCCTGCTGTGTGAGGTACGCGAAGGGGCTGCGCAACGGTCCGGGAAGGCGTAGCCGGGTGAAGCTGGGGAGCCTGCGGCTGCGGGGGTTTGGGCAGGCGCGGAACGGCTTTGGCGACGTCCGCGGGGGGCGTCCCTTAGGGGTGGTGCGAGTTGGGATGAAAAACTGTTCGGTCGGCGCGGAACCGTTTGCGGTTTCGCGCATACTAGAAGGGTGGCCCGCCGCGGCGTGGCGACCGGTCCGCACTTGGAGAGGCGCATGCGCAAGCTAGGCTCAATGGTGGTGGGGCTCACGGTGCTGCTGACAGCGGTCGGCGCTGGTTGGTTGAGCGGTTGCTCAAGCGATTACGACGGGTTCGGGTGGGCGCAGCCGCCGATCCCCGAGCAGACGAGCCCTGAGCCGAAGTCGCCGACGGCGATCGCGCCCAACGGCAACCTCACGCCGGAGCAGAAGGAGAAGCTGCTCGACTCGGTGACGGGCATGGTGCGTGAGCGTGCGTACGCGGCGGGGGTGGACTTTGTCAAATGGCCCGACCACCTGGCGAAGCACCAGGCGTCGATCGACCGCGCCACGAGCATGACGCAGTTCTCGTCGGCGGTGAACCGGGCGCTCAACGAGTTTGGGATCAGCCACATCGACTTGATGTCGCCGCGGGCGGCGCAGATGCAGCGTGCGGCGCGGTTCGGCGGCATCGGCATCACGGCGGAGAACGTGGAGCAGGGGATCCGCGTCACGAGCGTGCGCGACAACGAGCCTGCGTTCAAGGCCGGGCTCAAGACCGGCGACGTGATCACTGAGGTCGAGGGCGTGAGGGCGGAGCTCGGTTCGATCCGCGGCGAGGTGGGGACGGACGTGAACCTGACGGTGACGCGTGCCGACGGCGGCAAGACGGAGCAGGTGCGCGTGCGCCGGGCGGAGATCAACACGGCCGAGCCGCCCCGCCTGATCAAGGTGAGCGACGAGGCGGCGGTGGTTCGCCTGGACTCGTTCACCGAGGGGTACGACAGCAAGGTCCTGGCGAAGGTGATGAAGGAGGCGGCGGCCTACCCGTACCTGGTGATCGACCTGCGCTCAAACGGCGGCGGGAGCGTGCAGAACTTCATCAACTTCCTGAGCATGCTGCTGCCCAAGGGGACGGAGGTCGGCACGTTCATCAACCGCGACATGGTGAAGAAGTACATGGCCGAGCGTGAGGCCGACGGCGCGCCCAAGGACGAGAAGCTCGACCCGGTGAAGGTGGCGGAGTGGTCGAGCCGGAAGGTGCGGATCAACCGCAACCCGGTCGAGCCCTACCCCGGCAAGATCGCGGTGCTGATCAACCGCGGCAGCGCGAGCGCATCGGAGATCGTGGCGGCGGCGCTGCGTGAGCTGCGTGATGCGCCGCTGGTGGGTGACCGCACGGCGGGCGCGGTGCTGATGAGCCAGTACGTGAAGATGGAAGACGGCTTTGAGATGAAGGTGCCCACCAGCGACTACGTGACGATCAAGGGCTTGCGGATCGAAGGGTCGCCGCTGCAGCCGGACATCAAGAGCGGCGCCACCGGGCGCGGCAGCAGGGGCCGGGCGCAGGACTACACCACCGACAAGACGGTGCAGGCAGCGATCGATGCGCTGCGTGCCGCGGCGGGAGCGCACGCGGAAGAGCCGACGGCCGCCGGCGATGGGAAGTAGGCCGCTGTCGCTGGACAACATCTGCGAGCTGACGGAACGGCTACATCCGATCAAGCAGCGGCATGCCCAGCAGCGTGAGGCCGTCGCCCAGGACGCGGGCGGTGAGGTCGCTGAGGGCCAGGCGTGCGCTGCGGGTGGGCTCGGTGGCGGTGAGCACCGGGCAGTCGTTATAGAACTTTGAGTAGGCGTTGGCGATGTTGTAGAGGTGGGCGCAGAGGCGGCTGGGCTCGAGCGTTGTGCCGACGGCGTTGACGGCCTCGGGGTATCGCAGGAGGAGGAGGGCGAGTGCCTTCTCGCTGGGGTGCTCGACGGCAAAGGTGCTGGCCTTGAGGCCCTGGGCCTCGGCCTTGGCCGCGAGGCCCTTGGTGCGTGCGTAGGCGTAGAGCAGGTAGGGGCCGGTGTCGCCCTCAGCCTTGACCATGCGCTGGAAGGAGAAGACGTAGTCCTTGATGCGCTCGGTGGCGAGGTCGGTGTAGCGGATGGCTGCGACGGCGACGGTGCGGGCGATGGTGAGTTGCTGATCGGGGGGCAAGTCGGGGTAGCGTGAGACAACCTCCGCGAGCGCGCTCTGCTCGGCCTCGTCGATCACCTCGTTGAGCTTGACGCTGTCGCCCGAGCGGCTCTTGAAGGGGCGGCCATCCTCGCCGAGGATGGTGCCGAATGGCGCGTGCTCGAGGAGCGCATCGGGCGGGCAGAGGCCGGCTTTCTTTGAGGCAGCGAAGACCTGCTTGAAGTGGAGGCTCTGGCGCGCATCGACGCAGTAGACCACGCGCTTGGCCTTGAGCGCGCCGGTGCGGTAGTGCACACCGGCGAGGTCGGTGGTGGCGTAGATGAAGCCGCCGTCGCGCTTGCGGATGATGACCGGCTCGGGGATGCCGAACTCGTCGAGGCGGACGATGAGGGCGCCGTCGCTCTCGATGGCGATGCCGCGCTTGACCAGGTCTTCAACGAGCGGGGCGAGCTTCTCTTCGTAGAAGCTCTCGCCGGCTGAGTGCTCGGGGAGGACGATGGCGTTGAGCCGGGCGCAGGTGGCCAGGCACGCGGCCATGGTGACGTCGTAGATGCGCTGCCAGACGCGTTTGACCTGCTTGTCGCCCGACTGGAGGCGCACGAGCGTGGCCTTGGCGTGGGCGAGGGCGGCGGCGGGGGCTTCGTTGGCGGCCTCGAGCTCGGCGAGCACCTTGGTGCCCGAGCCCCAGGCCTTGACGTAGGCGATCTGGTCGTCGCAGGTGTCGCAGAGTTTCTTGGACTCTTTGTAGATGCCGTCGAGCTGGTCGAGGGTGATGGTGCCGAGGTCGACCTTCCCCGCGGCCTCAAGGTCCATGAGGTGGGCGGTGACCATCGCGATGGGGAGGCCCCAGTCGCCGACGTGGTTCTGGCGGACGACCTTGTCCTTGCCGATGAGGCGCTCCAGGACGCGGGCGAGGGTGTCGCCGATGACGCTGGAGCGGAGGTGGCCGATGTGCATCTGCTTGGCGAGGTTGACGCCGCAGAGGTCGACGACGGTGATCGGTGCGGCGGGGTCGGGGACGATGCCCAGGGCGGGTGTGTTCAGCTGCCCGAGCCGCGCGTCGATCGCGCTGTTCTTGAGGGTGAGGTTGATGAAGCCGGGGCCGGCGATGGACTTGTCGGTGAGGGGCTCGGCGAGCCCGTCGAGGTTGATCTTGGCGGCGAGTTCCTGCGCGACCTGGCGCGGCGGCTTGCCGAGCGATTTGGCGAACGGCATCGCGCTGTTGCACTGGTAGTCGCCGAACTGGGTGTTGCCGGAGGGGACGACAGCGACAGGCGGCAGCGCAATACCGGGGAAGGCGGCGTCGGCGGCCTGCTGGAAGCGGTCGCGGAGGGCCTCGATGGGGTCAACGGTGGGGGCGGACATTGGAGGCGAGGGTAGGGAAGTCACGAGCCCTGTGCGGAAGCACAGGAACGGTGGCGAAGTTGGGTGGGATCTGCTGGTTGACGCACAAGGTTGGCCGACCCTGTGCAACCGTACCGGGCTCGTTAGCAGGGCGTGAAGAAATCGTCGATGAAGACGATGAAGTCGTTGTTGTTGAACGCGCCGTCGGGGCCCGCGATGCCGCCCGTGCGGCCGACGTCGGCGCGGGAATCGTGGGCAAAGAACAGGTCGATGAAGACGATGAAGTCGTTGTTGTTGCGGGTGCCGTCGGGCCCGGCGACTCCGCCGGTGGAGCCGAGATCGGCGGGGCACGGTGCGCTGGCAGACTGCGCTTCGTAGCAGCCGCGGTCGATGAACGAAGCGCCGAAGCCACGGTTGGCGATGGCGGTGTCGTCGACGCGCCGCGGGCTGCCGGCGAGGTCGACGGTGAGCGTCGACGAGAGTCCGTTGCTCCAGCCGGAGTCACGGGCCGGTGAGAACGGTGCGAGTTGGTAGTTGTCGTCGGCGTTGCCCGGCGTGTTGTCTGGACCGTCGGGGTCTACAAACTGCGGATTGCCAGCGAAGTTGAGGTCCGCGGGTGTCGCCAGCGTGCCGGTCCAGCCGTCGATGATTGAGTCGGTGACGGTGAACGTCGCGGCCGGCGCGGTGTTGCGGATCTGCTGCTGCTCGGTGGTCCACTCGGGGGAGATCGGGCGGGTGTTGCCCCAGAGGATGCAGTTGCGGATGCGCAGGCTGGGCTGTGGGTCGGAGAAGAACGGGGCGTTCATGGTGATGCCCGCGGAGAGGTTGTCGGCCATGGTGCAGTTGGCGACGGTCACGTCCGAGGCGTAGACGCTCAGGAGGAACAACGCCCCGCTCAGCGGGAGCGTGGGGGCGTTGCCGTGGAAGAGGGAGTTGGTGAGCGAGAGGGTGCCCAGGCGCGCCGAGCAGACGCTCCCGTAGAAATTGGCGCGGGTGGCGTTGCGGCGGAAGGTGCAGCGGTCGATCGTCAGGTTGCCCTCCTCGCAGACGGCGGCGACGGTGTTGCTGGACGTGTTGTCCTCGAAGATGCAGCGGCTGGCGGTGACGGTGGAAGCAGGTCCGGCGTGAAGGGCGGCCCTGCTCGAGCCGTTGCACCGCCTGAAGATGCAACGCGAAACCGTCAGGGTGCGGCCGATGGCCCAGACGCCGGGGGCGGGCTCGGAGAAGTCCTCGGCGTTGCCGCCGCGGTCGATCACGAGCCCGTCGAGCGTGCTGACGCCGGCGCCGCTGAGGGTGACAACGGTGAGCGCGTTGTCGGTGATCGACGCGGCGTCGCCGATCTCGCCGGTGAGGATGGTCTGATTGGCGGGGAGCATCGGGTCGGGGCGGGCGGCGAGCGTTGCTTCGCCACCGACAAAGCCGCCGTAGAGCGAACAGCCCGGCGGGAGATCGAACGTCGCGGCCGGATCGTTGTTGATCTGCGGGAAACGGTCGGTGCGGTGCGTGCCGCGTGCGATCCAGACCTCGGTGACCGTCGGCGTGGCGCGGGCGATGGTGAGGGCGGTCTGCAGGCTGGAGAAGGCGGTGCTCCAGGTGAGCCCATCGGACGCCTGCGTTTGTTCGCTGTTTACGTAGAGGCGAGTAGGGCTGAGTCGTTGGACCTGCAGGCCGTTGATCGTCCCGAAGGTGACGACCGTCGAGGCGGTGATCGAGATCCCACCGTTGATGTAGAGCGGAATGGTGTGCGACGCGTGGGTGATGCCCTGCGTGTAGACCCCGCCGGCGGCGATGGCGCCGCCGATCTGCTGGGATGCGAGGGTGGTCTGTGTGGTGCGAACGGAGATCGACGTGCGGTATGCGGCGCTGTCGGGCGCGGCGGCGTACGTCGTGACGCGGTAGAGGCCCGGGGCAAACGTGCCGATCAGGAAATCGTGGTTGACGCCGGGCGCGCCCAGGTCCAGCCCATCGTCCATCAGCAGTTCGTTGTCGCCGGTCGTGTTGGCGTTGTTGGAACTGACGACTCCGCGAGTGGCGCTGCCGGCCCAAGTCCACGAGAGCGTTACGGCGTTCGCCGAGTTACCGAGGTTGCGGATGACCGCGCTGCCACCGGATGTGAGCGGAGGGTTGATGGGGTTCCAGTAGCCGCCCTGGGCCGCAGCCCCGCCGAACAGGATGGTGGGCTGACCGGCTCCGGCGCCGGTGGCGGCGTTGAAATCGATATTGACGCCGCCGGCGTGCTGGGCGAGAGCCGGTGAGCAGAGTGCAAGCAACGCCGCGAACGAAGAGATGAATCGTTGCATGATGGGCCTCTTGGTGTGCCCGCATCACGCCCCTCCAGCAACGGGTGAACGAAGACGCGGCGTACCGGGAACTTACCACGCGGATCGGGCTTGGACCAGCGCAGCGCGGCGCATTGGGAGAAAAAGGGGGTTTGTTCGGTGGGACCCGCGTTTTTCAGCGGCTGTCGGGCGTTGCGGAGATTGCCCATCGCTTGAGGATCGCGCGAAGGTGGTCGGCAACTTCGGCCATGTTGGTGCCGGGGATGAGCGACATCGGTTCGTCGATGATCGCGATGCGGTTGTTCCTGACGGCGGGGATGTTCAGGCGTGCGATCACGCCGAGTGACGCGAGGAGCTCGCCGGTGGTTGGTGCGGCGCTTGCTTGCGCAGCGCCGCTGGAGCGTGGTCGGATGATGATGATCGCGTCGGGGGCGAGGCGCGCGACATCCTCGCCGTCGAGCGGCATGAACACTTGCCCTTGCGTTGTTGCGGTGCGCCCGCCGAGCCGCAGCAGCAGGTCGTGGTGGTACGAGCCCGGGCCCAGCGCTGCCGGGCGTCCGCCGCCGGTTGCCTGCTCGCCGTCTCCCTGGTAGAGGAGCAAGATGCGCCCGGCGCTGGCGAGGGTCTCGTCTGGCACCAGCGCCGCTTCGAATCGCTGCAGCAGCATCAGCAGCGCGACGGCGAGATTCTGCTCGGCCTCGCTCGGCTGCGCGCTCGGGCGGCCGTCTGGCGTGTTGGTGGCGGTGTGGGCGCGCTCCCACCGCAGCGCGTCGAGCTCCTGTGGTTGGATGGCGGCGTGGACGGTGTTGACGGCGTGGGTGATGTCGTCGAGCTGCAGGAGCGGGATGTTGACGACCGTCCACTTCCTCTCGATCGCCAGGGCGGTGAGGCGCGGGGGGATCGGGTTGTCGCCCCACTGGAGGAAGATGTGGGTGGGGTCGGCGGCCAGGAGGTTCTCGTAGTCGATCCCCTGCGGGTCGCAGCAGACGCGGAGGCGCGGCTCGGACCACTCGTCGGCCGAGTGCCGCCCAACCAACAGCTGCGCGCAGCCGAGGTCACGGACGATCTGCGCGATGCCGGGCGCGAGCGCGACGATGCGCGGGTGCGGGACGAACGCCTGCTCGACGGTCTCGGGGACGAAGGCGAGGCGGCCGGTTCGCCACGGGTGGCGGTTGCGCGTTCGGGTCGCCCGCGTGGTTTCCTCGCTGACTCCGCCGGCGTCGCTGCTGAACCAGAACGTCACGGCGGCGGCGAGGACCGCGGCGATGGCGGCGCAGATCAAGAGCGTGCGCTTGTTCACCGGTCACCACCCGCGCGCAGCAGGAGCACAACAGCGAGGAAGGCGATGCTGCCGACGACGATCCAGATCGGGCCGTCGCGCCAGAGCCATGTGAGCAGGCGCGTGATGAGGGAGGGCTGGTCGTCCATGGTCGCCGTCACGGTTTGAGCTGCACGCGCACGGTGCGCTGGAGCTCCAGCACCATTGTGCGCGGCAAGAGGGGCCACGGCCACGTTCTTTCGCGCAGGATCGACTGGCGACCCAGCTCCTCGGCCGTGTCGGCCGCGGCCTGGCCCGCCGCCTGGAGTTCAGCGGCGTGGGCGGTGCGGTAGGCCTCCAGGTGGTGCTGGAGTTGCTTGTAGAGGCGGAGGCGCTCAGACCGGTCGGCCGTGGCGGCGATCTGGGCGACGAGGGCATCCTTGTGGCGCTGGGCCGCGGCGTCGCCGAGGGTGCGCGGGGCGTGCCGGGCGTTCTCGAGGCGCCGGTGCGCCGCGACGAGGTCGGGCTCGGCGAGGGTGGGGGCAGCGCCCATCGGCAGCAGGGCCGTGGCGGTGGCCACGACACTGGGGGCGAGCTCGGCGCCCAGCCAGTTGCGCATCCAGTGTTCGGCGACCTTGTCGTAGCCGCCGGCCTCACCGGTGGCCCCGCCGCCGGTGCCGTGGATGAAGAGGTCGCACCCGGGCCAGCGGAGCAGAGCGGTCATCAGCACGCCGCGCGGTGCGAGGGAATCCAGCGGCGTGTCGCCGAGGGTCGAGGCGAAGACGCGACGGCGCGGCGTGGGTTTGTTCCCCTTGCCCGAGAGTTGCCATAGGGGGAGCTCGAAGCGCCCTTTGTCGGGCGCTGCGCTGAGCGGCGCCACGGTGTGCACGCCCGACTCGGCGACGGCGCGGTTGTACGCCCGCGAACAGGCCGCGGGGTCTTCGGCCATCCTCTCGATGAGCGCGCGGGCGGCGGCGGTGCGGAGCAGATCGGTGGCGAAAAAGAGCGTTGGTGTCTGTGCCGGGCCGAGCGCCGCGGCGGCGAGCTCAGCGTTTGCGCGGGCGATCTGCTCGGCGGCGCTCGCGGCGTGGGCCCAGCGAGCGGTGCAGTCGGCGATGGCGCGGAGGGCCCGCGCGATATCCGGGGTTGCGGCGTCAGTCGGCGGTGGGGTGGGCGCGAACGTGGGGAGGTCGCAGAGGGCGACGTCGGCGCGGAGGTGGGCGGCGATCGGCTCGGGCGCGAGCGCCCACGTGCCGCGTGAGGGGAGCGTGCCGCCGACGGCGCGCGCGGGGTAGGCGATGGTGAGCGAGTCGCTGGCGTCTTGGTCAACAACCACCCAGGCGCCGGCGGCGCTTGCGCCTTCGCACAGCGCGGCCAGCGCGATCTGCTTGGCAAAGATGCCCGCGTGCCACCACTGTGCCTGGTGCCCGCTCATGACCACCGGCTTGCCCGTGGGGAGGCCGAGTTCGCTGCGAAAGTTCGCCGCCTGTGGGTCGGCGGCGGTGCGCGCGGCGTGGGCGCGCAGCAGGCCCGGCCAGGCGGTGCCGGGCGGGGTGAGCTGCGCCACCGGCGCGGTGGCCGTCGGTGCGAGGCCGGTCTGTTTGCCGTCTGCTCCCACGGAGAGAGCGTAGCTGACCCGCTTGACCATGCGCCGCTCCCTGGGGCGTTGGAGAGCGCCCGCCGCGCCCCGTCCCGGCTCAGCCGCAGCCGCACGAGGTGCCGGCGGCGGCGAGCGCGGGGAGCCGATCGCGGAAGCGTTCGATCTCGCAGTGGAGGACGTTACGGTAGTGGGCGAGCCGTGTCGTGGGGTTGTTGAGTGCGCCGCCGAAGCTGCGGGTGAGGTCCTTGTAGATCAGCTTGACGGGGATCTCGCCGACGGTAAGCCCGGCCGCGGCAACCTGCACCCAGAACTGCATGGGGAAGGCGTACCCCTGCTCGGTGAGGTTGAGGCGCGCGAGCGCCGATACGCGGTGGCTCTTGAAGCCGCAGAACGCGTCGGTGAGGGGCGGCTCGAAGCCGAGGCGGCGGTTGATCTCTTCGGTGAGGGCGACGTTGATGGCGCGCCGGTCGGCCGGCGGTGTGGTGGCCTCATCGATCGAGGCGATGTAGCGCGAGCCGCTGAGGATGTCGCGGGCGGACTTGCGCTGCTGCTGGACAAACAGCGGGATGCGGGCCGGCTCGTGCTGCTCGTCGCAGTCGAGGGTGATCACCCAGTCGTAGCTCTCGCGGGCGGCGTAATCGAAGGCGTCGATGATCGATGCGCCGTAGCCGAGGTTGCGGTCGTGCCGGATGAGGCGGACCGGGAACTTTTCAACCAGCGCGGCGGTGGCGTCGGTCGAGCCGTCGTCGATAACCAGGATGTCGGTGGACGGGCCGGGCGCGAACGCGATCACGCTGGCGAGCACGCGGGCGACGTACTGCTCTTCGTTGAAGACCGGGATGGCGATCAGTGTGCGCATCGAGTCCCCTTGCGTAACCGCCCCCCGGCGGGCTGAGACTCTACGGGGGGTTCCGGTGGACGGTTCGATGGGCATCGAATTAAGTTGTCTAAATCGACCGTGAGCGGTCCCTGCGGCCGCTTCAGGGCAGGCGACAAGCGGGAGAAGTGACCCGGTTACATCTTCTTGCGGGGCACAAAGCGGGGTTTGTGGATCGCGGTGCTGAGCCCGTCGTAGGTGCTCAGCGGCCGGGCGACCCCCAGCTCGGCCACACGCGTCCAGGCGCTCAGGGCGTTGGCCGCGCTGTACTCGCATCCGATGAAGCGGCGGTTGAGTTCGCGCGCCACCACGCCCGTGGTGCCGCTGCCCAGGAACGGGTCGAGCACGAGCATCCCCTCGTTGCTGGCGCAGCGGATGACGCGGTTGAGGTAGGCCTCAGGGAGCTGGTTGTCGTGCTTGCCGCGGCGTTCGGTGTTGTTGCCCTGGATGCGTCCCCAGTAGGGTCCGTACCAGACGTCCATGGGGATGCGCATGCCCGGTGGCATGCCGTCCTTCTTGCTCTGGGTGCGCGGGTCGAAGTAGGTGGTGGCGCGGTCGGAGGGCTCGAGCACGGCCTTGGGGTTCCAGGTGCGGCCGCCCGGCGACGGCGAGAAGTAGAGGCAGTGGACCTTGCTGTTGATGAACGAGTCGGTCCGGTTCTGGCCGAAGCGGTAGTGCCAGACGCACCAGTTGACCATGTGCATCGGGCGTACCGGCTTGGTGGGCAGGTGGCCCTTGAGGAAGCAGACGATCTCAGCGGCGGTGTCGTCGGGGATGTTGATAAAGAGCGAGCCGGTGGGGGTGAGCCCGTTGATGCAGGCGTTGATCCAGCCGTAGGTGAAGTCGAGGTAGTCCTCGCGCTTCATGCCGTCTTCCCAGGTCTTGTACCCGTCGGTGTCGGTCGCGACGGGCCCGCCC
>JAUXUZ010000137.1 GCA_030680655.1 Phycisphaerales bacterium | reverse complement strand
CATCCTGGCTGTGCCGTCTGGCGCGCTCGCAGATGTGGTGGACCGGCGCCGTCTGCTGATGGCGGTCCAGGCGGTCAGCGGCGTGTGCGCCGCGGCGCTCTCGCTGATGGCCTGGGGTGACTACCTGCTGCCGGGCGTGCTGCTGCTCTTCACGGTGCTGCTGGGGATCGCGGCGGCGCTGGGCAACGCGGCCTGGCAGACGCTGATGAGCGGGATGGTGAAGCCCGAGCGCATCGCCGAGGCCTCGGCGCTGAACTCGCTGGCGATGAACCTTGCGCGTGCGGTTGGCCCGGCGATCGGCGGGCTGGTCGTGGCCCGCTTCGGCGGGCCGGCGGCGGCGTTCGCGCTCAACGCCGCGAGCTTCGGCGTGATCGCCCTGGTGCTGTGGCGGACGCCGGTAGGCATGCGTGCCAAGGGTGGCCCCGGCGGCGCACCCGCCGAGCGGCTGACCGGCGCGGTGCGCGCGGGGTGGCGCTACGTGCGCCACAGCGCGCCGATGCGGGCGGTGCTGGTGCGGACAACGAGCTTTGTGCTCCCGGCGAGCGCCCTGTGGGCGCTGCTGCCGCTGGTCGCGCGTGACGAGGTGGGGCTGGGGGCATCCGGCTACGGCGTGCTGATGGGGTGCTTCGGCGCCGGCGCGGTGAGCGGGGCGCTCGCGTTTGGCGTGCTCCGCGTGCGCGTCAACTACAACCTGCTGGCGGTGTGCGCAACAGGCGCGATGGCCCTGTGCATGCTGACGCTGGCGCTGGTGAGCCCCGGCTGGGGGCGGCTGGCGGCGTACGGCGCGATGGTGGTTGGTGGCGGCGGGTGGGTGACGGTGGTGATGTGCAGCAACAGCAGCTCGCAGGCGGGCACGCCGCCGTGGGTGCGCGGCCGGGCGCTGTCGTGGTACTTCATGCTGCACTTTGGGTGCATGGCGGGCGGGAGTGCGCTGTGGGGGGCGCTGGCGCAGGTGTTGCCGGCGCGGGTGGTTGGGGTGCAGGGCGGCTGGTTCCTGTCATCGGTCGATGCGGCGCTGCTGGCCGCGGCGGGGGGCCTGCTGCTTGGTTTGATCACGCTGGTGCGGTGGCGGTTTGTGCCGCTGTCGGTCAGCGCGCACGAGAAGGGCGCATGGCCCGACCCGGTGATGCGCCGCGCGATCGGCGCTGAAGAGGGACCGGTGGTGATCACGGTTGAGTACATCGTCGAGCCGGAGAACGCGGAAGCGTTCAGGCGTGCGATGGGGCCCGTCAGCGTGACGCGGTACCGCGACGGCGCGATCAGCTGGGTGCTGAGCCAGGACATCGAGGACCCGCGCCGGTGGCTTGAGATCTTCATGGCCGAGAGCTGGGCCGAGCACCTGCGCCAGCACGACCGGGTGACGAAGGCGGACCAGTGCCTGCAGGAGGCGGCACGGAAGTTTCACGTGGGGCCGGGTCGGCCGGTGGTGCGTCACGCGATCGCGGCGGCGGTGCGGGGGGATGCGGATGCGGGGGGGTGAGGGCGGGAACGCGGAGGCACGGAGAAGTGCGGAGGATGCGGAGAAGAAGATCTGCTCAGCGACCAGCCGCGATGCGTTTGCGGATGGCGCTTTCCCAGATCAGCATTGCCACGAAGTACACGCCGATCGTGGAGTACTCGACGGTCCGGAACACCGTCCGGTGCTGCGTTAGGAATGTCTGCTCGTCCATACCGGGGTTGCGCACGGCCAGTACCAGGCCGGTAACGACCGCCGCGGCGGCAGCGACGGGGAACAGCGTCATCTCGACCGCGCCGAGGACGCGCCACTGGACGTGCTTTGTCTTGTCGATGGTGATAGGCGGCCTTCCCAGAACGATCAGGCAGAGACCGTGGAGCGTGAAGAAGATGTAAACGAAGTAGTGCAGTATCGGTACTCCCGGGATTGGGCGGAGGGAGCTTAACGAAGCGGGCTCGAGCGATTCAAGTAGGCGCCTGCGCAGTTGGCCGTGTTGCGGGAAGGGACTGTGCGTGACTCGCCCAGAAATGCTCGGCGCTCGCGGCGAACGGAAAGGCTGCCCCGTGCGTGGCGGCGGCCTGGGACATGGCGGCGCGGAGTGCGTGTTCTGTGGCGAGGCGGAGGATGGCGTTGTGCCAGGCGCTCTGGATGATCGGGAGGGCGAGGGCTGTGCGGTGGTTGAGCGTGATCTCGCTGGGGCCGCCAATGGTGGAGATGAGGGCGGGCAGGCCGCAGGCCTGGGCTTCCATGACGGCCTGGCCGAGGGTGTCGGTGGTGGAGGGGAAGAGGAACAAGTCGGCGGAGCGGTAGAGGTCGGCGAGGGCGGTGCTTCGGAGGACGCCGGTGAAGCGGGCGTTGTGCGCGGCGAGTGCGGCCTTCATCGCGGGTTCGTAGGGGCCTTCGCCGGTGATGGTGAGGTGTGCGTTGATGCCGGCGGCGCGGAGGGCGGCGCTCGTGCGCGGCCATAGGTGGGTGAGGAAGGGGAGGTTCTTCTCGATGCTGATCCGGCCGACGTAGAGGAGGTGGAGTGAAGCAGACCCCGGTCGGAGACCGGGGGAACCCGTGCACCGGTCGGAGACCGGTGCCACCCTCAAGGCACCCTCATCCGGCCTTGCAAAGCCTCGGCCACCTTCTCCCGCTGCGCGGGCGAAGGGGGCTGAACGTTCGCTGCGCGAACCGTGGAACAGATCGAGATTGATGCCCGGGCGGAGGCGGGTGAGGCGGGTTTGGGGGATGCCGATGGACTCGAGGCGGGTGGCGTAGTCGGCTGAGCGGGAGAAGAGGGTGGTGAACGGGCGATAGAACCAGCGCATCGCGGTGGTGGTGAGGGCGGTGAGGGACTCGTGGTCAAAGAGGTGGTCGACGTAGGCGGGGAAGTCGGTGTGGTAGGTGCCGGCGAGGGGGAGCTTGCGCTTGAGCGCATACGCGCGGCCGAGGTAGCCGATCGGGCCGGGGGTGGAGACGTGGATGTGGGTGGGGTTGAAGGCGTCGGCGGCCGCGGTGAGGGCGCGGCGGGAGGGGAGGGCGAGCTGGAGCTGGGGGTAGCGGGGGATGGGCGCCGCGAAGCGCGGAGAGATGTTGGTGATGGTGGGGAGGTTTGGAACCTCAAAGCGCGTGGAGGTGAGGATGAGGAGGGGGAGGTTGTTCTTGTGTGCGTGCGCGGCGAGGGTTGTGAGGAAACGGGAGACACCGTTGATGTCGCCGAGGGTGTCGGTGAAGAGGGCGAGTCGCACGGGGGAGGGTAGGGAAAAGTTCAAAGTTCAAATGGCAAAGTTCAAATTCGAGGCAGAAAGGCACCCTCACCCGCCGTTGCAAAGCCTCCGGCGACCTCTCCCGCTAGGAGCGGGAGAGGTGGGGAATACCATCGCCGCTCTACAGGAGACTTGGCATGGCTTGGCTCAAAGTGGTTGAGGCGTTGAAGGCACCCGTTGGGTCGAAGGTCACCGTGAAGGGGTGGGTGCGTACGCGGCGTGACAGCAAGGCGGAGGGGGGGCTTTCCTTCATCGCTCTGCACGATGGGACGTGCTTTGACGCAATCCAGCTGGTGGTGCAGGGGTCGCTGAGTAACTACGAGAATGAAGTGAGCAAGGTTCCGACGGGGGCGGCGGTCGAGTGCGACGGGACGATCGTGCAGAACCCCAAGGGTGGTAACGAGATCCAGGCCGAGGCCGTGCGGGTGATAGGTTGGGTCGAGAACCCCGACACGTACCCGATCCAGCCGAAGCCGCACACGATGGAGTACCTGCGTGAGGTGGCGCACCTTCGTGTGCGGACGAACACGTTTGGGGCTGTCGCGCGCGTGCGGCACTGCCTGGCGATGGCGGTCCACCGGTTCTTCCACGAGCGCGGGTTCTTCTACGTGCACACGCCGATCATCACCGGCAGCGACTGCGAGGGCGCGGGGCAGATGTTCAAGGTGAGCACGCTGGACACCATGCGCCCGCTGCCTCGCGTGGCCAAGGAGGCGCAGAGCGCAGAGGCAGCGAAGCACTGCGCCGACCTGGCGGCCAAGGCGGCGATGCCGCCGTGGACGTACGGGCAGGTGGACCACTCGAACGACTTCTTCGGCAAGGAGAGCCACCTGACGGTGTCGGGTCAGCTCAACGTTGAGACGTACTGCATGGCAATGAGCCGCGTGTACACGTTCGGACCGACGTTCCGGGCTGAGAACAGCAACACGAGCCGGCACCTTGCGGAGTTCTGGATGATCGAGCCGGAGATCGCGTTTGCGAACCTGGCCGATGATGCGGCGCTGGCGGAAGAGATGCTCAAGTACCTCTTCAAGACGGTGCTGGAGGAGCGTGCCGACGACATGGCGTTCTTCGCGCAACGGATCGAGAAGACGGCGATCGACCGGCTCAAGCTGATCATCGAGAAGCCGTTCCTGCGCTTGACGTACACCGAGGGTGTGAAGGTGCTCGAGGAGGCGATCAAGGCGGGCAAGAAGTTCGAGTACCCCGTGAAGTGGGGGATCGACCTGCAGAGCGAGCACGAGCGGTTCCTGACCGAGGAGCACTTCAAGCAGCCGGTGATCCTGACCAACTACCCCAAGGGGATCAAGGCGTTCTACATGCGGCTGGATGACGGGTGCGAGCCTGAGCGTCAGACCGTGAGCGCGATGGACATCCTGGTGCCGGGCATCGGCGAGATTATCGGCGGCAGCCAGCGCGAGGAGCGGCTCGACAAACTCGACCAGCGGATCACCGAGATGGGCCTGCCGATCAAGGAGTACTGGTGGTACCGTGATCTGCGGCGCTACGGGACGACGCCGCATGCGGGGTTTGGGCTGGGCTTTGAGCGGCTCATCCAGTTTGTGACGGGGATGGGGAACATCCGGGATGTGATCCCGTTCCCGCGGGCGCCGAAGCAGGCGGAGTTTTGAGCGATGCCGCCGCCAGGTCCGTGGAAAGACACAGGTTTGGTGGACGCGTATGGGCGGCCGATCCTGCTCGGCCGTGAGCCGGACTTTTCGGCGGTTGCCGGTCTGTTTGCGGGCGGTGTCGGCCCGTGCACACTGCTCGTTCTTGCGGACGCGTCGGGCGAGGACGGCAAGGTGTTGTGCGACGTGGCGGCAGCTGCGATCAACGGTGGTGTGCGGGCCGTCGGCATTTGCGGAGCCGACAGCGGCCGGTTCGAGGATTGTTTTGACGAGGCTCGGGATGACTGGGCGTTGCGAACGGGCGAGCCGGACGACCGATGCGTGATGACGTGGTCGGTGAAGGCCGGCGCGTTAGATGAAGCGTGGTTGCTGTTCGAGAATGGGTGCTGCGTTGCTGACTGCTATGCGGCGGCGGCAGTGACCGCCCGTTTGCTGGTCGTCGGTTCCGACGATCTGTTGGACAGCGTTGAAACGCTTCGGGAGATGCGATTGAAGTGAGTGCCTCGGTGTCCTTCGCGGCATTTGAGCCGCCGCTCCGCGGCTCGGGTTGTGTCGTGCTTGCTAACCCCTGGCTTGCGCCAGGGGCTATCGAAAGCCGCCACTCCGTGGCTCAGGAAGTGGTATGCTGCGGTCATGCGCACGATCCTCGCCGCCGCCGTGTCTCTCGCGTTGATCGGGCTTGCTGGTTGCACTCCCACATACTCATTTCAAGACGGGCGTGAGGCTTCGACGCTGACGGGTGGGGCGCTGATGCGGATCGAGCCTGACGCTTCGAAGATGTCGAAGCTGGAGCAGGATCTGGCGGCGGCGAAGGTGGCGTGGGAGCGAACGCCGACGGAGGCGACGGCGATCGCGCTGGGGAGGGCGTACTCGTCGCTGGGGCGGTTCAAGGAGGGGATCGCGGCGTTTGGCGACGGGCTGGCGGCGTTCCCGGATTCGCACCGGCTTCGGCGGCACCGGGGGCACCGGTACATCACGGTGCGCGAGTTCCGCGAGTCGTCGCGTGATTACAACAAGGCGTGGGACCTCGTGCGCGACAAGCCCGACACGCTCGAGTCGGCGGATGGGAGTAGCACCGATAAGTCGGCGATCCTGTACCACTGGGGGCTGCTTGAGTACCTGCGCGGGCAGTTCGATTGGGCGGACGACGTCTTCTCGAAGCGGACGCTGCTGACGACGCTCAAGGATGAGAACGTGGTGTCGGCGGCGAGCTGGCACTACTGGGCGTTGCGGCGGCTGGGGCGGGATGCGGACGCCGCGAAGGTGATTGAGCCGATCCGCGAGGGGATGGATGTGAAGGAGAACAAGTCGTACTACACGCTCTGCCGGCTCTACCGCGGGCTGATCTCGGCGGCGGAGGTTGAGAAGCAGATGACCGGCGACGACGGCAAGCTGAACGTTGGGCTGGCGTACGGGCTTGCGTGCTGGAAGCGGTTTGAGCTGAAGGATGAGGCGGGCGGGCGTGCGCTGCTGAAGCGGATCATCGCGACGGGGAACTGGCCGGCGTTCGGGTTCATCGCGGCGGAGGCGGACTTGGCGCGGTGGCCGGGGTGAGGGGCTACGTCAGTTCTTGCTGAGCCGCGTCAGGCGCTGCTCAGACACTGCACGGACCTCCGCGGCGACGACGGTTGAATCTAACCGCGAACGGACGACGGCGGGATCGGCCAAGCGGTGAGTGAACAGAGCGGCAAGGAAGTCCAGGTCCTTCTCCCGCCCTGCGACGAGCTTTGAGACGGCGAGGTCGTGCACATCAAGGCAAAGACCGGTTGCGCCGGCCGTGGCGGGCGTTCGCACCTGCACGAGGCGCTGCTGCCAGCCGCTGGGGAGTACGGCGGATTCGATGCCGACACCGTGCGCGTGGTATCCAAAGGTGGAGTGGAACGGCGAGCCTTCTCCGATCGTTCCTTCGATGAGGTCCGCATCGGCCGGTGACCGCAGCGTGAAGAGGTCTGCCTCGATCGAGCGCGTGAGCTCCTGCGGTGCGGACGGGAACGGGCCGAGGATCGACTGTGAGCCGATCACAATGAACTGGTCGGCCCCGGTGATGCCCGCCGCGGCGCGCAGGATGTGCTCAAGCTGCGTTCTGGTCATTGCGGAACCGGCGTTTGATCTCCCAGACCTGCTGCGGCGTGAGCGCGCCAGCGAAGGGGGAGTTAGTGCGGAGGCGCTGGCTGTTCTCGGTCTGGGCCGTGAGCAGCGAGCAGACATCGGTCAGCGGGCATTGGAGGATGGCCTCCCACTCGTGGTAGCAGCGGAGCAGGCTCGGCGCGTCGGCGTTGAGGCGTTTCCAACGGGCGAGGTTGTCTCTGGCAAGCTTGAGCCACTCGGGGCGCGACGGGAGCTGCGCGGCGATGAGCGTGTTCATCGCGAGGCTCACCCGGTCTTGGTAGGTGTGGTCCACTCGCTGATTATAACAGCTGCCTTGGCTCACGCGATCTTGACGATCTGTCCCATCTCAACGTCGACGACCGCGCGCAGGCCTTCCGGGTCGGCGTCCTTCTTGCCGTCGTGCAAGTCAGCGGCCTTGAGCAGGCGTTCGAGCGGCTCGGCGATCGGTTCGTCGGAGAGCTTGAAGGTGCTGTGGTGGACGGGGAGGATGCGTTTGACGCCCGCGCGCTGGGCCATGGTCCAGACCTGCTCGGGCGTGGCGTGGGCGTCGTGCCAGGGGTTGTACGCGCCGATGCCGAAGATCCCCAGGTCGAACGGGCCGGCCTTGTCGAAGGCCGCGGTCATCGCGGTGTCGCCGGCGAAGAGGACGCGGCGTGAGACGAAGGTTTCGGGCTCCGGGGCGGGGGGGAGTGTGGAGATCGTGTAGGCGTTGAAGGCGCGGTGGCGGTCGTAGGCCTTGCGAGCGCCCCAGTGGGCGGGCTTGATCGCGGCGAAGTGGAGGTTGAGCAGGTCGATCTCCTGCCCCCAGCGCAGCTCGCGGATGTGCGCGAAGCCGCGGGGGATCAGGGCCCGCGTGCTCGAGGCGGTGAGCACCTCGGTGCGTTTGCTGGCGAGGAGCTTGAGGGTCTCGCGGTCGAGGTGGTCAAAGTGGGCGTGGGAGATGAGCACGAGGTCGATGGGGGGGAGCGCATCGGCGGGGACGGGGACCTCGTTGAGGCGGGCGGGGCCCACGGTGAGGACGGTGGTCACGGGGTGGAAGAAGTGGCGTCGACCGGGGCCGCGCGCCGGCGAGCGGCAGCGGGCGAGGAGAAAGCGGGCAGCGACGCAGAGGGAGACGGCGACGACGTTGTGGACGAGTTCCTGGAGTTCTCGGACGACTACGACCTCTCGGACGAGCTCGGCGAGGTCGGGTGCCACTGCACGCGCAGCCAGTGCCTGCAGAAGCACTGCGTGTGCTACAAGGCCGGGCGCGCGTGCGGGCCGGAGTGCCACTGCGTCGGGTGCGCGAACACGCAGGGCAAGCGCAAGCTGCTGCGCTGCG